>CACLYQ010000052.1 GCA_902611175.1 uncultured Pelagibacteraceae bacterium | reverse complement strand
CTTGTGGTGTAGATATAATTATTACTCCATCCATATTTATTTCTTGTGCAAAAGTTAGTTGAGTATCCCCCGTGCCTGGTGGCATATCAACAATTAAAATATCTAAATTTTCCCACAAAACTTTTTGTGTAAAAGTTTTTATTGCAGATATAACCATAGGACCCCTCCAAATCATTGGTGTTTGCTCATCTGTTAAAAATCCTATAGACATACATTGAATTCCATACTTCTTAATTGGCTTTAATTTTTGCCCATCACTTTCAGGCTTTTCATTTATTGAGAATAATTTTGGCAATGATGGTCCATATATATCTGCATCAAGCAAACCAACATTTAAATCCATTTTTTTTAATGCCAAAGCAAGATTCGAGGCAAATGTTGATTTTCCAACTCCTCCTTTTGCACTTGAGATTGCAATTGTAAACTTTGTTCCAATAATCGGGTTCCTTCTAAAGGTTTTTGGCTCAGTTTTTGCCTTTGTTGTGTCACTTAAACCTACTTTTTTATTGTTCATAATTTACCATTACCTTGTTTTTACTAATAAAGACACTATATAGAGTGACGTATTATGAGTGATTTTAGAAATCAAAGTCCTTGGGGAACTCCTCCAGGTGGTGGTGGAAATGGTGGATTTAAAAAAGGTCCCACTCCCCCAAATATTGATGAAGTTATTAGTAAACTACAATCAATAATAAATAGATTTTTAGGCGGAGGCAAAGGTGGTGCTAAGCCAATAATAATCGGTCTTTTAATTCTTTTAATTGTTTGGACTTTAAGTGGTCTTTATAGAGTTTTACCTGATGAACAAGGTGTTGTATTAAGATTTGGAAAATTTGTCAAAACAACCCAACCTGGATTAAATTATCATCTTCCTTTTCCAATTGAAAATGTATTAACCCCAAAAGTTACGAAAGTTAATCGAATGGATATTGGATTTAGGTCAGAGAGAGACAGTGGATTTTCCTCAGGTGGAGTTGCGGATGTTCCAGAAGAAAGTTTAATGTTAACGGGCGATGAAAACATCGTTAACATTGATTTTTCCGTATTTTGGGTAATCAAAGATGCGGGTAATTTTTTATTTAAAATTCAAGATCCGGAAGGAACTGTAAAAGCTGCAGCAGAAACGGCAATGAGAGAGGTTATTGCTCGTTCTGATATTCAACCAATTCTGACAGAAGGTAGATCTCTTATAGAAGCCGACACTCAAGAAATAATTCAAGAAATTTTAGATGAATACACAAGTGGAATTCAAATTACACAAGTTCAAACTCAAAAAGCTGATCCACCAGACCAAGTTATTGATGCTTTTAGAGATGTCCAAGCAGCTAGAGCGGATATGGAAAGATCTAAGAACGAAGCAGAAGCATATGCCAATGATGTAATACCAAGAGCACGAGGAGAGGCTGCAAAAATTCTACAAGCAGCAGAAGCTTATAAAAAAGAAGTTGTTGCTAAAGCAGAAGGAGAAGCTAGTAGGTTTTTATCAATTTATAATGAGTATGCGAAAGCCAAAAAAGTAACTCAAGAAAGAATGTATCTTGAGACAATGGAAGAAGTATTAGCTGATATTAATAAAATAATAATCGACAAAAATTCAGGTGAAGGTGTAGTACCATATCTGCCATTACAAGAATTAAAGACAGGGGCTAATTAAAATGAAAGCTGGAAAATTTTTACTACCAATAATCATACTAATTGCTGCAACAATTTACTTTTCAGTTTTTATTGTCAAAGAGGTTAACCAAGCAATTGTTCTTCAATTTGGTGATCCTAAAAGAATTATATCAAAACCTGGAATTAATTTTAAAATTCCATTCATACAAAACGTTGTATTTTTAGATAAAAGAATTTTAAATCTTGATACACCGCCAGAAGAAGTAATTGCATCAGATCAAAAAAGGTTAATAGTTGATGCATTTGCTAGATTTCAAATAATTGATCCTCTTAAATTTTATATATCTGTTGGAAATGAAAGAGTTGCAAGATCGAGATTAGCAACAATTATAAATTCAAGAATTAGAAACGTTCTTGGTCAAC
>CACLYQ010000051.1 GCA_902611175.1 uncultured Pelagibacteraceae bacterium | reverse complement strand
ATTAAAACTTTATCTTCTTTTTTAAGAAACATTAGATCTGCAATAGTTTAACAAATTTTGAACAGACTTTTCAAATTTCACTTTAGGTCTCCACCTTGTGTGTGAAAAAAATTTTTTCATATTTGGAATTTGCAAAGTTACATCTGTTGGACGTAAAAGTTTTGGATCAACCTTAGAAATAATTTTTACTTTGGAGTTTCTTTTTAATATTTCCAAAAATTTACCAACTTTTATAGTTTTGTTACCTCCTATATTATATACCTCACCTACTTTACCCTTTGTTGCGGCTACCCAATAGGATTCCATAGCATCCTCTACATCAATTATTGTTCTTACTGAGTTTAAATTACCATGATAAAGTATTTTTTGTTTACCTTTTTCAATTAATGCTACTTGTCTAGCAAATGATGTTGCAAACAAATCTTTTCTTTTTGGGTTTAAATATGTGAACATTCTAGTTCTGATTATATTTAGATTATAATTTTTGAAATAAACATATCCTAAAAGATCTTGAGAAAGCTTTGATAGTGCATATGGACTAGCAGGTTTCATAGCACAATTCTCATTTATTGGCACATCTTTTTTACTTACCAATCCATATACTTCTGAAGTACTACATATTTGTATTATGCTTTTTAATTTCAAATCTTTACAAGATTGCAACAAGTTTAAGGTTCCTATTATATTATTTTGGACTACTGATATTGGCGTATCAAAAGAAGCCCTTACATTAGCATGAGAAGCTAAATGAAATATTGCGTCAGGTTTTACTGTTTTTAAAATTTTATAAATAGACGAATAATCTACTAAGTCACACTCATGTAATATTACTTTATCTTTAATTAAATTTAAATTTTTATTTGTTGATGTGACGTGCCACCTTGATATTCCATGAATTTTTACTTTAGGGTGATGTTTGCAGATATATTCAGCTAAATAACTACCACCAGAGCCAGCAATGCCAGTAATAAGTATTTTTTTAAATTTTCTTGTCATATAAAAAAAATCTTAATCCACATGAGGCAGTTAAGCTATCTATATTTGATGAATTTTTTAATATTTCTTTAAATTTACTTATAGTTATAAAAGTTAATTTTCCACTACCGTGTTCATACTGACTTTCTTGAATTTTCCTCACTTTTTTTAAGTTTTTAGTGAAAAAAAAAACTATATTTGCATTAATTAATGCTGGAACAGGTGCCAACTTACCAATATTAATTAAGTCTTTTAAGTTAGTTTGATATCCAGTTTCTTCTAATAACTCTCTTTGAGCTGCTTTTTTCGAATTTTCATTTTTATTAATAAATCCACCCGGCAACACATACATATTTTTTTTATGTATATAATTGTAATATTTCATAATACCTACCTTATCTTTTAAAAAAGGTAATATTATTACACCTCCTTCGTTTTTTTTGGTTTTATTAATACAATCTAATAATAAATAATCTTTTATTGTATGATTATTCTTTTCTCTAATCTCATCCAAAAAAACTTTGTAAACTTGATTTTTAAATTTTAACTTTCTTTTAATCAGTTTCATTTTTAAAAAAATTTTTTTTGATATAATTTAAAATAAGATGAGTAAATACTATCATATATAAACATTATATTGTTAATTAATTTGAAGATAAGTTTAAATAGATTTGAATTTACACTTTTCTCACGAAGTTTTATTATATGAAATACATTTTTATTTGAATTTATTTTATTTAAATAACTTAAAAAAAAATTTTTTCTGTCATTATGATTAAGAAAACCACTAATTTTATGTATTTCAGTTATATTTTTATTATTTAGAATTTGTTCTTGTGGGAAAGAGTATAAAAAAGAAAAATTTTCGTTAATTTGTTGAAAAAAAATTTTACAGATTTTATAGTCTTTATTCTTAACCGATATCATAAAAAAAAGATAAATCAAATATGATTGACAGAAAATGTTATCAAATTCTAGATTATTAAATTTTTTTAAAAATTGAATAAAAGATTTAGTATTAAATATGCATGAAAATATGTAATCTATATCATTTTCTAAAAAGTTTGTTTTTTTTTGCATCATTATAGAGTTTGA
>CACLYQ010000050.1 GCA_902611175.1 uncultured Pelagibacteraceae bacterium | reverse complement strand
CAATTCTCCCACATGCAAGCATCGCAACTACCGCTTCTGGTATCATCGGCATATAAATTATTACTCGATCTCCTTTTTTAACTCCTTGCTTATCTAAAGCGCCTGCAAATTTTGAAACTTTTTCTTTTAATTCTTTGAAAGTGAACTTTGCTTTACTTTCTGTTATAGGACTGTCATAGATTAAAGCAGTTTTATCTCCTCTTCCTTGATCAATGTGAAGGTCTAAGGCGTTGTAGCATGTATTTGTTACACCATCTTCAAACCATTTATAGAAAGGAGGGTTGTCTTTTTTTAAAATCTTAGTTGGTTTTTTGAACCAAAACACATCTTCAGAAACTTTCTGCCAAAATTCCTCAGGATTTTTTAGAGATTCGTCGTAAATTTCTTTGTAATTTCTATTCATTTTGATTTGCTATTTGGTGTCATTTTTCTATTGAATTTATGCAACAGGTTGTATTTAATTTTAAAAAGTCAGTAAAATCAACACTTATAACGCGGCAAAAAGTCTTCAACAAACTAATTTAATTTGATATTAAGCCTCTAACTTTGGAGAAACCTATACGGTTTGTCCGTAGTTTAAATTTAAACTAAAAAAAACTAACGAGAGGGAGTTTTTTATGAAAAAACTTAAAATGTTTGCATTAGCAGCAGTGGCTCTATTTGGTCTTACTGGTGCAGCAAACGCAGCAACTGCTATGTTAGCTTCTGACGACTTCGTTGGGATTTCCTTTTGGGTAATCGCAATGGGTATGGCAGCAGCTACAGTATTCTTCTTCATGGAAAGAAATACTGTTGCAGCAGGCTGGAAAACTTCAGTAACAGTAGCTGGTCTTGTAACTGGTGTTGCATTCATTCACTACATGTACATGAGAGATGTATGGGTAATGACTGGAGATTCACCAACAGTATATAGATATATTGATTGGTTAATCACTGTACCATTACAAATGATCGAGTTTTACTTAATTCTAGCAGCAGTTAAGAAAATCCCAGGAGCAATATTCTGGAGATTATTAATTGGTTCACTTGTCATGTTAATAGGTGGATACATGGGAGAAGCAGGTTACATTAATGCGATGCTTGGTTTCATAATCGGTATGGCTGGATGGATCTACATCTTATATGAAGTATTCTCAGGTGAAGCTGGAAAAATTGCAGCAAAAACAGGTAACAAACCTTTAGCAACTGCATGGGGTGCTATGAGAATGATCGTTACAATTGGTTGGGCAATCTACCCACTAGGTTACATTTTTGGTTACTTAGTAGGTGGAGTTGATGCAAACTCATTAAACGTGATTTACAATTTAGCTGACTTCATCAATAAAATTGCATTCGGTCTAGTTATTTGGTCTGCGGCAATTCAAAACGTATCTGGAAGAGCTAGATAATCTAGTTAAGATATTTAAAAGAGGCGGGTATGCTAACACATACCTGCCTTTTTTTTTATCACTATAATCTGTGAAATAGATAGCAAGTTAAACTTCATAAACTTGCCGCAGTCGCAAATTAGTTTATAAAACCTATTTAAAAATATGGCAAAAATTAAATATATAGAATTTAATGGCACTGAACATGAAATTGAAGTTCCCAATGGCATGAGTGTTATGGAAGGAGCAATTCATAGCAATATACCAGGTATTGACGCTGATTGTGGGGGAGGAATGTCCTGCGCTACTTGTCATATTTATATTAATGATGATGGATGGTTTAAAAAACTTCCAAAAAAAGAAATGGGAGAAGATGATATGTTAGATCAAGCCTATGAGCCCAAATCTAATAGCAGATTAAGTTGTCAGATAATCGTTACAGATGATCTAGATGGTTTAACAGTTCATGTACCGGAGAAACAGGTTTAATGATAAAAACAGATGTAGTAGTTATTGGAGCTGGTCCAACTGGTTTGTTTTGTGCACATCAATTAGGTATTATTGGACTAAAGTGTGAAATAATTGACAACCTCGATAAAATAGGAGGGCAATGCATCGAACTTTATCCTGATAAACCAATTTATGATATCCCTGCAGTTCCAGTTTGTACAGGTGAAGAGCTTACAAACAATTTAATTCAGCAAATCAAGCCATTTAATTTTAATTTTCATTTAAGTGATAGAG
>CACLYQ010000049.1 GCA_902611175.1 uncultured Pelagibacteraceae bacterium | reverse complement strand
ATTATAAGAACTGTCTTTTACCCCAACTATTTGACTTGGAAATTTTTTTACTAACTCTTCAACACAATCAATACTAAATTTATATCCTGAGAGTTTTTCGAAATTATATAAAATTATTTTACATTCATTAATTTCATCTATTATTCTTGAGTAAAAATTAATCACATCGTGATCGCTATACTTATAATAGGCAGGGGGCATAATTAAAAATTTATTAAACCCATTTGATTTGGCTATTTTTATCAAATTAATATTATCAACTAGCGAATTAAGACCAGTTCCAATAATAAATTTATCCCTATAATTACTTTTTGGTAACAAATTGATTAATTGAATTTTTTCCGAAAGAGATATGAGTTGTGATTGTCCAGTACTTCCAAAAAAAACTACTCCATGACAACCTTTGTCGATTAGATTTTCTGCATATTTAATCGTTTTTTCACTATTTAACGCCAGATTTTTATCTAATACTGACAATGTAGCTGCATATATTCCATTAATCATAACTTAATTATATGACTATAATTATAGAATAGATTTAAGAAAAAAATAATAAAAAAATATATTCTAAATACTTATGAAAATTTGTGTTTATCTTAGCTATATAGGTCTTGGAGCAAATTTGTTACATCTAAGTTATGTACATCAGTTATCTGAAAAGTTTGGACCTCTAACAGTTTTTACATTATGCAATAATTTGTCGGATGCATTAGAGGATGATCCTAAAATTAAAGAAGTCATAGTAATAGATAAAAAATATAATAAATTTAAAAATATATTTAGTTTTTCATCGGAATTAAAAAAATATAATTTTGATAAAATATTTATTTATTATCCAAGTCCTAGAATATTCATCGCGTGTAAATTGGCTGGAATAAAAGATATTTATCACTATCCTTTATTTAAAAAGAAAAATCTTCATTTAATCAACGCAGCACAAAAGTTTACTGCGGGTGTATTAAACATAGAGAAATGTCAAACATACACAAAAATTCACATAAATGAAAATAAACTTAAAAGTGTCTCAACTTATTTTGATAAATCAAAATTTAACATTGTAATAGGAGCTGGATCTTCAGGTCCAACAACAAAATGGGGCACTGATAATTATTCAAATCTAATAAATGAGTTGAATAAACTAAATAAATTTAATTTTTTTATTTTGTGTGGTCCTAATGAAAAATTAATTGCTCAAGAAATAATGAATAAGGTTGAAGGAGATAATATTACAGATCTTAGTAACAAAAATATCTCAGAAGTAATACCTTTTATAGCTTCTGCTGATATGTATGTGGGGAATGATTCATTTGGTTCACATATTTCATCACAATCTGGCAAACCAAGCCTTGTGATTTTATTGGACTCACCAAAAGCATATACGGATTATACTCCTAATCATATTAGAATTATTCCTGAAGGATATGATGTTAATAATATTACACATGGAAGTGAAATTGATCCAAATTTAATTAAGGTCGAACAAGTGTACAAATCAATACTAAGTTATACTTAAACTACCGATTTTAAGACTGTGTCTTTGGCTTGGTTCACTAAAGTAGCAATATTATTTAATTCTGGACTTCTATCTGGATGAATTTTTTTCATAATTTTTTTATAAGAATTCATCACTTCATCTTTTGTATATTTTTTTTTGGGATCTAAATTTAAAATTCTATATGCTTCATCTAAACTCATATTCTGAGATGACATATTTTGATTAAATTGATTAAAATTAAATCTGCCAGAATTTTTTAAAACTCTAAAAAGTCCCCATAATCTAAATAGCTGAAATAAAGAAATACCTGCTTTCGTTTTAATTAAAGGCAAAATAGCCAACATAAATGGTAAGGAAAATATATATCTTCCTGCATATGCCATTATTACCGCTAACAATATTGAAGAAATTATAATAAATGTTCTTACAAATTTTGATATTTTTTTTGTTGAGGTTTTGGCAAACCAATTGAGTAAAATATAAAGAATTATAAAGATTATTAGTATTGCAAAAAAAATATTCATAAATTAATTAAATTTAAATGAAAATACCACAGCTTAAAAAAAAACCAGAATTAAAATCTTGTCACAACGTAACTTGGGAAGACGATTATAGTTGGATACATCAGGAAAATATACTTGAAGTATTGAAAGATAGTTCAAAACTATTGCCAGAGGTAAGAAAATATCTTGAAGATGAAAATGATTATTTTAGTCATCAAATGTCAGATACTAAA
>CACLYQ010000048.1 GCA_902611175.1 uncultured Pelagibacteraceae bacterium | reverse complement strand
TTTTAACAGCACTAACTAGTGATGTAGATAATTTATTAGCCATAAATAGTTTTATTGAATTATCAATATCTTTTGAGGTTCTCAAAGGGGAAGTGGGTTGTAATAAGATCACAAAATCAGGTTTTATACGTAATTTTAATTTTTTAAAAAAATTTGCAATTGTTTCGTATGACGACGTATGGTCTTTTGAATACTTTCTATCTCTTAAAAAGGGTGCTTTTGCGCCAATTTTTTTTGAATATTTTAATATTTTTGGATCGTCTGTTGTTACATAAGTATCAGATATGTATTTCGAATTTAGTGAAGACTTAATAGTGTAATAAATTATTGGTAAGCCTAAAATTTTTTTCATATTTTTATTTTTTAATCTTTTTGAATTTTTTCTTGCAGTTATAATTGAGACAATGGATATTTTTCTATTAATCATCTAAGCCACTTTTAAAAACTGTTTTTCTTAGTTGCCAGTTACCGTTTGAGTCTTTTCCCCATAAATGAGGCGATCTAAAAGTATCTACGATGTTGTGAAACTCCTCTTCGGTTATAGATATATATTCTAAAAAGTCTTTGAAATATTTTTTTGGAAACTCAGTATCATATAACTTGACTAAGTTAGCACCTTCGTCCCTATCAATTTTGCCATTTCTTATTTCTTGGGCTGCATCATAACTTGCTCTTCCTAAACCAAACTTAATTAAAGTTGTATAGTAATGGAACATATCTATCTTATCATCAATGCTGCTGTACCTGCCATAAGTTCCCTCCGTTCTGTCTGGATTTGGTTTAAAGCCAGTATTTTCCGAAGCATAATAATAAACCTCTTGTGGGTCCCACTTTTCATAATAACCCAGATAATAAACTTTAATTTCATTTTTTTTCATAAAATTATGATCCAGTGGAATATAAGGTTTAAAATCCTCTAGTGTAAAATCTGTTTCATTTAAAATATTTCCAATTCTTTTTCCTCCAATATATAATTCTTTGACATTATCAGGTGTAGTGAAGAATTTTTCATCCATCACATCTTTGTTATTATCTGAAATTTTATTTCCATATTCAGCCTGGTTTTCACCATAAAAAACAATTGGTATATTAAATTTTTTAGCAATTAGTGGTCCGATTATTCTTTGACCTATAATAAATGGTTGGAAAGGATGTAATAAATTTACAAAGGCATTCTTAGTTAGATATCTATGAAGTTTCCCATTTGGTGTAAAAAGGATGTTATCGAAACCTCCGATATGTATCCAACTTTCGAAATTTTTCCAACCAATATCTGTATATAAATGAGGAGCCCATGTAACGGTCAATGGGTTTAATCCATATTTATATTTTAATACATGGGCTGCAAAAGCGCTGTCCTTACCACCACTTCCTGGTACAACACAATCATATTGTAAAGGATCAGTTTTATTTTTTTTTATTTCATTGCATAATTTTTTCAATAGATTTTCCCTATGTTTCCAATCAATCTCCTTTTTTTTTGAATGATATTCACATGCAGAACAAATGTTTTGAGAATTAAAACTTATTACCTCTTTCTTCTCATCAATTTTATGTTTAAATTCTACTGTTGAGCTAGGTCTTTGATTTGAAATTACGCAAGATTGACAAAATATAACTTCATCAGGCAATCCATAAAAGGCTTCATATTGATTTTTGAGTTTTTTATTCATTAGTATTTTATTTGTATCGAAACCTGCTTTTTTATAAATATTTTTTTAAAGATTTAGGTTAAGACATTTTCTTTCAAATTTCACAAAATTCTTTTAATAAATTTAAACCTACTGGACCACTTTTTTCAGGATGAAACTGAAAACCATATATATTCTCATGATTTACTATTGCAGGTATTTCAATACCCTCATAATCAATAGTGAACTTAATCAGATTTTTATTTTTTGGTTTTACTACATAACTATGAACAAAATAAAATTTCTCCTTATTTGAGCTTTCAAATAAATTATTATTTTTTTTTTTTAATTCTCTCCAACCAATATTAGGAATTTTACAGGTGTTGTTTTTATTTAATTTTTCTACAGAACCTTCCATCAGATCAAGGCCTTTTGTAACTTTAATTTCTTCACCTTCAGAAAATAGAATTTGCATACCAAGACAAATTCCCAAAATTTTAAATTTTTTTTTTGAAACATCTTTTATTTGATTTATCAGGGAATTTTCCTCTAAAATTTTCATCGCTGATGGAAATGCACCAACGCCAGGTATAATTAAGCCATTAAAATTGTTATCATGATAATCAATA
>CACLYQ010000047.1 GCA_902611175.1 uncultured Pelagibacteraceae bacterium | reverse complement strand
AATAAGAGAAAATTTGCTTTAAGCATTTTTACTAATGATAAAAAACAAAAAATTACTAATTTAGAAATCGAAGAACCTGAACCTTTTATTAAAAATTTCAAATTTATAAAGGGTTTTAAAGAAGGTAAATTAATATATGAGGCGCTTAATTATGAGGGTAAAACAAAATCAAATTTAAAAATTATTGATTTTAAAGTACAAGAAGTACCTGTTCTTGCAAAGCTTCTTACATTGGCATCACTGCAAGGTATAGCTGATCTTCTAACTGGTGAAGGTATACGATTTTCTGATTTTGAGATGAATTATGAAACTTTAGGAAATAACACTAAAATAAAAGAGATGTATGCGATAGGCCCAGCAATTTCGGTTATGATGGAAGGTTATATTGTAAAAGATGAATTAACTAGCTTAAAAGGAACACTTGTACCAGCAACAACTATTAATAAAACAATTTCAAAAATACCAATGTTAGGCGATATATTGGTTGGAAAAAAAATTGGTGAGGGAGTATTTGGCGTAAGCTTTAAAATTAAAGGGCCACCTAAAAAACTTAAATCTACTGTCAATCCAATAAAAACTTTAACTCCAAGATTTATAACTAGAACTTTGGAAAAAATTTCAAATTAAAGTACTATTTTGTAGTGTTTTTTCTTACCTATTGATAGTTTAATAAAATTATTTTTTTTTATAAGTTCATTCGAAATTATGAATTTATCATCTGAAATAATTTGATTGTTGATTTTAATACCATTAGATTTTATTAATCTTCTTATTTCGCTTTTAGATAAGTTTTTATCAATAATTGAGACTAAATTAACTAAATCATTACCAATGTTGGAGATATCTATTTTTGTATTTGGCAAATTTTCACCAGATGAGTTTCCTGTAAAAGAATTTCTTGCTATTTTTTCTGCTTCCGCAGCTTCATTAGCTCCGTGAAGAATAGAAGTAGCTTTGTTTGCTAAAATAATTTTTTGTTCATTTATTTCTTGTTTGCTTATATTTTCAATCTCATTTAAATTTAAATCTGTAAACATTTTAAGAAATTTTAATACATCTTTATCATCAGTATTTCTCCAAAATTGCCAATAATTAAAAACTGAAAATAATTTTTTATCTAACCAAATAGCACCACTTTCAGTTTTACCCATCTTAGCACCTGATGCTAAAGTTATAAGTTCTGTTGTTAAACCATAAACTTCGTTAGATGAATATCTTTTAATAAGTTCAACTCCGTTAACAATATTGCCCCATTGATCTGACCCTCCAATTTGGAGCAAACATTTCTCTTTCTTATTTAATTCTAGAAAATCGTAAGCTTGCAAAATCATATAATTAAATTCCATATAACTTAATGATTGCTCTCTCTCTAACCTTAACTTAACACTATCAAAACTTAACATTTTATTTATAGTAAAATGTTTTCCTATATCTCTGAGAAAAGATATATAATTTAAATTTTTTAGCCAAGTGTAGTTGTTAACAAAAATTGGAGCCACTTTTTCATCTTTTGTCTCTAAAAATTTTTTTAGTATGTTCTCTATACTTTTAATATTTTTTTCTATTTCATTTTCTTCTAAAATTTTTCTTGTTTTGTCTTTTCCAGATGGATCTCCTATTCTAGTGGTTCCACCGCCAAGTAAAACAATTGGTTTATGGCCATGTTTTTGCATTAATCTTAAGCACATGATTTGAAGCAAGCTACCTACGTGTAAACTTTGAGCAGTGCAATCAAAGCCTATATATCCCTTTATACTCTCTTCATTCAGCTTCTTTGAAAGAGCTTTTTCGTCTGTGCATTGATAAAAATATCCTCTGTCTTTAAATTCTTTTAAAAATTCATTCATAAATGGTATTTCTAATATACATATTTAAATAAAAATAATAATCAATAATGGATAATTCTTTTATAGCACTAGGTTTAATGAGTGGTACATCTCTGGATGGTATTGATGCAAGTATCATCAAGTCCGATGGTGAAAATAACTTAGACATTATAGATAATAAGTACTTAAAATATCCTGAAGAATTTAGAAATAGACTTTCTTCTTTTATTTTAAATATAAATAATAGAGCAGATATAGAGGAAAATATAAGCACTTATAAATCTTTAGAAAGAGATATAACTCTTTATCATTCAAAAATATCAAAGAAAATTATTAGTGAAAATAATTTAAATATTCAATTAATTGGCTTTCATGGGCAAACGATAATTCATAAACCTAAAGATGGATATTCTATACAAATGGGAGATGCAAATTTACTCTCTCAAGAATTAAAAGAAAAAGTAATTTATAACTTTAGAGCGAATGATATTAAAAATTATGG
>CACLYQ010000046.1 GCA_902611175.1 uncultured Pelagibacteraceae bacterium | reverse complement strand
GGATTAAAACTAATTTTAAAAGGGGATGCAAATGATTATGTTGCTAAAGGATTATCAGGTGGAACTATTGTGATTAAATTACAAGATGAAAGCAACCTTGTTTCAAATGAAAATACTATTATTGGAAACACTGTTTTGTATGGAGCTACTTCTGGAAAATTATTAGCTGCAGGACAAGCCGGAGAGAGATTTGCTGTTAGAAATTCAGGTGCAACTGCAGTAGTAGAAGGTTGTGATTCAAATGGTTGTGAATACATGACAGGCGGAAACATTATTATATTAGGAGATATTGGTGATAATTTTGGGGCTGGCATGACAGGAGGTATGGCATTTATTTATGACCCTGAAAATCAATTTGATAAAAAAGTAAATCCTGAAAGTGTAGTTTGGCAAACTCCAGAAACTAAATTTTGGATTGAGCATCTAAGGAAATTAATTCAAGAGCATGCGATAGAAACAAATTCAATAATCTCGAAAAAAATTGTTGAGAATTTTGAAAATGAAATAAATAATTTCGTCCAAGTTTGTCCAAAAGAAATGTTAGATAAGTTAGAAAATCCTATATCAAATAAAAAATTAGTCGGTCAAGCTAGTTAGTATTTTTAATAATATTATCTAACTCTTTACAAATAATATTTAGATTTTTTTTTGAAGAGAGACTATGGTCACCCTTCTTAATTATATTTAATTTTTTTTTTGCTTTGCTGAAGATTTTTAAAACTTCTCTTGAGTATTTAATTGGTACAACTTCATCTTTTTGACCATGGACCATAGTAACAGATATTTTCATTGGAATTTTAACATTCAAAACTTTATTTTGTTTTTTTCTTCCATCTTTAATTAATTGATTAGTTATGAGATACTCATAACCACCATTTTTAATTTTGCTAATACCTTTTTTGATAATTTCACTCTTCGTCTTTTTTGAAAATTTTTTCCACATTATTCTTGTTAAAAATTCTGGAGCAGAGCCAATTCCCATAAAGCCTTTAATCTGTTTCTTAATTGATTTAAATAATAATAAAGAAATCCAAGCACCCATACTAGAACCTATTAAAATTATATCATTTTTTTTAACTATATTCTTAATAGTCTGTTTTGCATCATTTGCCCAAGTGGAAATATTCCCTTTAGTAAATTCACCTGAAGATTTTCCGTATCCAGAATATTCTAGTGCCAAAAAACCCAATTTATTTTTCTTAGCATAGTTTAAAAATCTTTTAGGTTTATCTCCTTCTATATCGGATGCAAAACCTGGTAAAAATATAATATAAAGATTTTTCTTATAATAATTGCTTATATATCTTAGTTTTTTTGTTTTAGAAATTTTTAGAAATTTAAATTTTTTCATATAAAGTATTAAAATTGATTTGAAATATTATAACTCTACCATATGCATCCAAAATTGAAAGTTCTGCAAGTTATACCAAAACTTGGATACGGTGGCGCAGAAACAGGTTGTTATGATATCGCACACTATCTACATGAAAATGATTGTAAATCTTTTTTAATTTGCAACGGTGGTGAATTAACAAAGTTTATAGATAAAAAAAAAGTTAAATATATAAGGTTACCTGTTAATTCCAAAAACCCCATTTTGGTTTTTTTTAATTCAATAATTATTTCTTTAATAATTTTATTTTATGGAATTAATATTGTCCACGCGAGAAGTAGAGCACCTGCATGGTCTTGTTTACTAGCTACCAAAATCACACGACGTAAATTTGTAACTACATTTCATGGAACATATAATTTTAAAAGTAAATTAAAAAAATTATATAACTCTGTAATGTTGAGATCAGATTTAATTATTGCTGGGTCTAATTTTATATTTTCACATATTAAAGAAAACTACTCTGAATACCTTAATGATAAAAAAAAATTCTTGGTGATATTTAGAGGCATTAATACTGACTATTTTGATCCATCAACTACTATAGAAACAGAGGAAGATGAATTATTTAAATCATGGGGACTTAAAATTGAGAGAAAAACTGTTCTATTACCCGGAAGATTAACAGAATGGAAAGGCCAAGAAATGTTTTTAGATGCTATTAATAAAGTAAATATTAATTTAGGACATGAGGTATTTAATGTAATTATTCTTGGGAGCGATCAAGGAAGAGAACTTTACAAAAAGAAACTTATTAGGTTAGTTGAACAGTATAGATTAACTAACCAAGTAAAATTTATAGATCATTGTAAAAATATGCCTCTAGCTTACAAAGTTTCAGACATCATAGTTTCTTCATCAATAGAACCAGAAGCTTTTGGAAGAATATCCGTTGAGGCTCAGGCAATGAAAAAACCAATTGTTGCAAGTAATATTGGGGGATCAAGAGAGACTATAAATGAAAATAAAACAGGATTTTTATTTGAAGCAAATAACTCTGACGATCTTTCAAAAAAATTAATAGAAATTATGAATTTAGATGAACAGACTATCAATCAAATGGGCATAGAAGGT
>CACLYQ010000045.1 GCA_902611175.1 uncultured Pelagibacteraceae bacterium | reverse complement strand
ACGTTAAGAAAGAAGCGATTAAAGCTTACAAAGTTTGGGGTAAAAAAAAATTCATGGGTAGAGAATTTATCGGATTAATAAGAAGTACATTTTTATTAAAAGATGACAAAATTATTAAAGAGTGGCGTTCAGTAAAAGTTAAAGACCACGCAAAAGAAGTGTTAGAATTTTTAAAAACAGTTTAATAAAAAAAGGCCCCATTTACGGGGTCTTTTTAGTTTAACTTAAGGGAGGGAGTTAAATTTAGTCTCTTATAGCGTAAGCTATTACACCAGTTTCAGTTACGTCTGTACCTTTCAGTTCAGCCTCTTTACTTAATCTGATACCCATAGTGTTTTTCATAATTGCCCATACAATGTATGATACTACAAAAACAAATGCGTTGATCGAGATTACACCGATTAACTGTGCACTAAAGTTTGCATCAGAGTTTGTCAGTGGAACAGCTAATGTTCCCCAAACTCCAGCAAATAAGTGAGCTGGTATTGCACCAACAACATCGTCAATCTTAAATGAGAATAATAGTTTTGTTCCAAACACTACTATCAATCCACCGATTGCACCGATGAATATTGCTGCTATTGGTGCTGGCGCTAATGGTTCAGCTGTTATTGCAACTAATCCACCAATTGCACCATTAAGCATTTGTACTACATCAGTTTTACCAGCTAGTAATCTAGTCATAACTGCTGCAGCTAAAACACCACCACACGCTGCTAAGTTAGTATTAATAAAGATATTTGATACAGCAACTGCATCATCGAAAGTTCCCATAGCAAGCTGTGAACCACCGTTGAAACCAAACCAACCTAACCATAAAATAAATACTCCAACTGTTACCAAAGGTATAGAAGAAGCTGCAAATGGTCTCATTGGCTTTGCTGCACCTGATTTATCAAATCTTCCTGTTCTTGCACCTAACAACATAGCACCTGCTAATGCTGCAGCACCACCAGTTGAGTGTACAAGAGTTGAACCAGCAAAATCAGAGAAACCTAAAGCGGCTAACCAGCCACCACCCCACTGCCATCCCATGACAATTGGATAAATGATTCCTGATAAAATTGCTGCAAATAAGAAGAAAGGCCATAATTTAATTCTTTCTGCTAACGTACCAGATACAATTGATACTGTTGTTGCACAGAATACCATTTGGAAATACCAATCCGAACCATCTGCATATCCTGTATCAACAGCACTTGCATCAGACCACGGAGTGAATGTTCCTATATAGCCACCTTCTGGAATTCCATATGCTAGATTATAACCAACCATCCAGAACATAATTCCAGCGATAGAAAATAATCCTATATTTTTTGCACAAATTACAGATACACTTTTTGAAGTTACCATTCCTGATTCTAGCATCGCAAATCCGCAAGCCATAAACATGACAAGAAAACCACAAACTAAAAATAGAAATGTATTAAAAATAAATCCAACTTCTGCAGAGACTGTAGATTCGGCATAACCTACACTTGTCATGTTTAGTAAGAAAAACAAACTTACTAAAGGACCGACAAGTTTTTTTAAATGTTTAGTCATTTAACCTCCATTGTTAAAAAGAGGTTCTTATAATTTTAAAATAAATAAAAACTAATGATTGTTGTTAAAAATAGATATGCAGTTTTTGCATGTAGAAACAGCCTTTATTAAATGTTTTAGCATTCCTAATAAAGGCTGTTAAATGAGTTTTACTTGTTAAATACTTCTTTAAGTGCTTTAGCAGGCAAAAACTTTACCTTTTGAGAAGCAGCGATTTGGATTTGCTCTCCAGTTCTTGGATTACGTCCAATTCGGGCTTTTCTTTTAGCCACTTTATATGTACCAAAACCTGCAATCTTTACAGAATCGTCGTTTTTCAACGCATCTAGTATAGTATTCGTAATAGTATCAAAAGTACGCTCTGCATCAGCTTTACTTTGATTTAACGAACCAGCTAGCTTTGCTACTAATTGTTTTTTGTTCATTTTAGCTCCGGTTTTAAAGGTTTATGAAACTATACTTAACAAAATCATTGATAATTCAAGCTTTTTTTTAGTATATATTTTTTTTTGAACAACAATATATAGTGGTAAAAAAAGTCAATAAATACAATGTTTTTTTAGCTATTAAAAAAGCCTTAAAATAAGCCTAAATCTTTAAGGTCGTTAAATGTTGCGAAAAACATCAAAGATAACAACAAAAACATTCCGATTCGAAAAAAACCTTCCTGTGTTTTTTGACTTAAAGGACGACCTAAAACTTTTTCAAATGCGTAAAACATGAGATGTCCTCCGTCTAATAAAGGTATTGGAAATAAGTTAATTAATCCTAAACTTATTGAGATATAAGCCATCATACTGACAAAGGGTATAATTCCAAATTCTGCTACTTGGCCAGAAATTTTAGCAATTCTAATTGGACCACCCAATTGAGAACTGTCCCCTGCTCCTGTAAACATTGATCCAAGATATTTAAGTGATGAAGTTGTTACAAAATAAACTTCATTAAATGATTGAAGTAAAGCTTGTGCAGGTCCAAGTTTTTTGTGTGTTATTTGATTGTTATAAGGACTAAGTTTAATGCCTACCATCCTTTTCTTTAATTTGTTTCCTAATTCATCAACGCTATCAACAAAATTTGGCTTTACTTTTAATATTATCTCCTGGTCATATCTTGAAACTTTAAAATCGATAAATTCTGATGTTGACATTGCTATTAATTTAGAAACATCAAGAATACTCTCAACTTTTGTATTATCTATTTCAATAATAACATCATTTTTTTGCATACCAGCAACTTCTGCTGGACTATCTTTTAATACTTCATCAATTACAGCTGGTGTAAAATCTTTACCTGCAAACATGTATATGAAAGTAAAA
>CACLYQ010000044.1 GCA_902611175.1 uncultured Pelagibacteraceae bacterium | reverse complement strand
AAATATAACTTTTAAATTTAGCGACATGACGAAAATTGATCTACTTAAAAATTTAAGTAAGATTGATGCAGAAACAAATATCAAAATTATAATTAAAAATGAAAATCAAGATTATATATTTAAACTCAAAGAAAAAAGAAAAATTGATAATTATTTAATAAATAGTTTAAAATTAAGAGAAAATGTTGTTTTAGAGTAAAAAAAAACTTGTTTTTTTAAAATTTACTAGTATTTATACTTCAAATTAATTCGCACACGATTTATGGTGTTAACACCTCCGGTCCCCTTGGGGCAGAAATCGTGGTGGCACAACCGGGAATACTATGAAAATACCAAAAATTACAATTGAACAATTATTAGAGGCTGGTGTACATTTAGGGCACAAAACACTTAGATGGAATCCAAAAATGAAAAGATACATTTTTGGAAAAAGAGATTCCATACATATAATAGATTTAACTCAAACACTCGAACTAACAAATGCTGCACTTGAAAAAGTTTATAATACCATTTCATCTGGTGGAAAAATTTTGTTTATTTCAACAAAAAAACAAGCGTCAGAAGCTATTGCTGAATTAGCAAAAGATACTAAACAATATTTTGTTAATTATAGATGGCTCGGTGGAATGTTAACTAATTGGGGCACTATCTCTAATTCTATAAAAAAATTAAATAAAATTAATAATGATTTAAATTCAGAAAATAGAGGATTTACAAAAAAAGAATTATTAAAAATGAGTGGACAGCGTGATAAATTGCAAAGATCATTAGGCGGAATAATGGAAATGAAAAAAATACCAGATTTGGTATTTATTATAGATACAAATTATGAATCCTTAGCAATCAAAGAATCTATTAAGTTGGGTATACCAATTATAGCTATACTAGATACAAATTCAAATCCTGATGGAATTGATTTTCCTATACCAGGAAATGATGATGCTAGAAGATCAATAGATTTATATTGTAATCTTTTAAAAGAAACAATCACATCTGCAAGTAAAAATATTATTGAGCAACCCGAAATTAAAAATCCAAACGATAAAATTGATGAAGCATCAATAAAAAATGTTGAAGAAAAAAATAGCAAAATTTTAAATTAATTCACATTTTAATGAGTGATATAGAAAACATAAAAAAACTAAGACAATCTACTGGAGCTGGTTTTAAGGATTGCAACTTAGCTTTGAAAGAGTCTGAAGGAAATTTAGAAAAAGCAGCTGAAATTTTAAGAGTCAAAGGTATTGCTAAAGCATCAAAAAAAATGATACGTGATGCAAAAGATGGTGTTGTTTTAATTAACGAAAAAAATGGAAACACCTCAGTAATAGAGATAAATTGTGAAACAGACTTTGTAGCTAAAAATGAGGATTTTATATCATTCGTTAAAGAGGTTGGAGTTTTAAATAACAAAATTAAATCAGACCTTAAAGAACTAAAACAGTCTGTAATGAATAATGGAAATACTTTAGACGAAAATTTAGTTGGATTAATTTCAAAAATTGGTGAAAAAATAACAATTGGTAGATTAAAAACAATTAATATTGATGGTTGTAAAAATTATGTTTATCAACATTCAATTATAAAAGATAATGTTTCTAAATTAGCTGTTATTACTACATTAAAAAAAACACAGGATGAAGAAAAATTAAATTTATTTGGTAAACAATTATCTATGCATATAGCAGCGTCGAACCCTTTAGCTATAAATTCAAAAGATATAAGTTCTCAAATTATAGAAAATGAGAAAAAACTAATTTCTGAAGAATTAAAAAATAATGGAAAACCTGATGAAATAATTGAAAAGATTAGTTTAGGTAAAATAAATAAATTTAAAGACGAAAATAGTTTACTCAGTCAGCCATGGGTCATGGAGCCTAAGAAAAAAGTAATTGATATAGTTAAAGAAAATGGTTTTGATGAAAATATAATTGAGGATTTTGTAAGAATAAAAATTGGTGAATGATGTTTCAGGACGCAATATATAAAAGCAAGATGCTAAAAACTCTTGATGTTTTTTCATCAGAACTAAACTCATTAAGAACAGGTAGAGCTAATGCCAGTATGCTTGATATTATAAAAATTGATGTCTATGGACAAAAAATGCCAATTAATCAATTAGCTACTATAACTACACCAGAGCCGAGAACCATAAATATTCAAGTCTGGGATATAAATAATGTTGATAATATTGATTCAGCTATTAAAAAATCAGAACTTGGATTAAATCCACAGATTGATGGTCAATTAATTAGATTACCAGTTCCAGATTTAAATGAAGAGCGAAGATTAGAAATTAAGAAATTAGTTAAATCAATGGGAGAAAAATGTAAGGTTTCAATACGCAATATAAGACGCGAGGCTAATGATGATTTAAAAAAATTATTAAAAAATAAAGAAATTTCAGAAGATGATGAAAAAAATTATGTTAAAATTATTCAAGGATATACGGATACAAATACAAAAAAAATAGATGAGAAAGTTATTTCTAAAGAAAAAGAAATAATGACAATATGAACTCCCCTTTGCATGTAGCCATAATAATGGATGGAAATGGCAGATGGGGATTAAAAAAAAAAAAATCAAGAAATTATGGACATAGGCAAGGCATTAAAATTATCAAAGATATTGCTGAAGAGGCTATTCGCAAAAAAATAAAATTCTTAACTCTTTTTACTTTTTCTACCGAGAATTGGAGAAGGCCTAATTCAGAGATTAATTATTTGTTAAACTTGATGTCAGAATATATTGACTCAGAAACAAATAAATTTATCAGAAAAGGTATAAAAATAAAAATAATTGGAAATATAAATAAGTTTCCGATTAAATTAAAAAAAAAACTAAAAAATCTTGAAAGAATAACAACTACAAACAAAAAGATTCAGTTAAACATTGCATTAAATTATGGATCAAGACAAGAAATTATAAATGCTATGAATAAATTTAGAAAAAAATCTTTATACAAAAGATATACCTGATCCAGATCTTTTGATCCGAACAGGAAATACAAAAAGATTGAGTAATTTTTTAATGTGGCAATCAATATACACAGAAATTTATTTTGAAAACAAATTATGGCCAGAT
>CACLYQ010000043.1 GCA_902611175.1 uncultured Pelagibacteraceae bacterium | reverse complement strand
GCTTATATAAATTTAATTGTTTAAATAAATTATCGATATTTTTTTTCTCACAATCTAAAAAATATCCAGACTTATGTTTTAATATATTGAAGTCATACAAATATTTTCCTTGCGGAGTAAGTAAAGCAGAGTAACATGAATTTTTATCATCTACTTTGTTGATATTATTTGTAATTATATTTTGTAGAAATTCTTTACAGTCTTCACCCGAAATATACAAAAGTCCTCTGTCCTCTAAAATATAAACATTATTTTTTTTCATCATTGATAGATACTAGATAATGATATAGTAACAATTTCTCAAAATGTTAGATCTTATTATAAAAAATGGAAAATGTTATATAGACGGAGAATTTACTAAGACTAATATTGGTATTCAGAATGGAAAAATCTCAGAAATTGGTGATTTAAATAGTAAACAAGCCAAGGTAGCTATTGATGCAAGTAATTTACTAGTTTTACCCGGTTGCATGGATACTCAAGTTCATTTCCGTGAGCCTGGATCAACTAATGCAGAGGACCTACATACTGGAAGTAAAGCAGCTATTGCTGGAGGTATTACGAGTGTTTTTGAGATGCCAAATACAAACCCCCCAACAGCAAATATGAAAGAATTTAATAATAAGCTAAATCTTGCGAAAAATAGGATGTATTCAAATTATGCTTTTTATTTTGGAGCAACTCCAGATAATTCCTCCGATTTGGCAAAGCTCAAACGATTAGATGGATGTTGCGGAGTAAAACTTTTTGCAGGTTCCTCTACTGGAAATTTATTAGTGGATAAAGAAGAAGATATAGAAAAAGTCTTTCAGAATACCTCAAAAATAGTTGCAGTTCATTCTGAAGATGAAGAAATAATTAACTTAAGAAAAAAATTAATTGAAAAAGGCAATGTTCATACTCATCCTGTATGGAGGAATGAAGAATGTGCAATGTCATCTACAAGAAGGATTGTTAGGATTGCTAAAAGACTTAATAAAAAAGCACACATATTACATGTTACAACAAAAGAAGAAGTAGATTTCCTTTCTCAAAATAAAGGAAACATAACTTTTGAAATTACTCCACAACATCTAACAATATATGCACCAGATTGTTATGACAAGCTTGGGACCTTTGCACAGATGAATCCTCCTTTGAGAGACAAGTCTCATTATGATAGATTGTGGTACGCTATTCGAAATAACTATAATGATACTATCGGTTCAGACCATGCACCGCACATAAAAGAAAATAAATTAAAAGAATATCCTCAATCACCATCTGGCATGCCAGGTGTGCAAACATTATTACCCGTAATGCTAAATCATGTGAATGACAAAAAACTTACTTTAGATCAGCTAATCAAACTTCTTTGTGAAAATCCAGTTTCAGTATTTGGTATTAAAAATAAGGGATTTATCAAAAGAGATTATGATGCGGACTTTACAATAATAAATATGAATCGAACAATTGAAATCAAAAATGAAAATATTCACAGTAAGTGTGGATGGAGTCCATTTGATGGTTATAAGTTTAAAGGCTCGCCAGTTTACACAATTATTAATGGTGATATTAAAATGAAAGAGGATGAAATTTTGGGAGATCCATCTGGCAAACCAATTCTTTTTGATTAATTTATATAGTTTTATTTGAATACATATTTACAAGTGTTACTCCAACAACAATAAGAAACATACCCAATATAGCTTGCCAACTTAAGGATTGTTTAAAAAATATATAACCCAATATCGCAATGGTAAAAATACCAAGTCCACTCCATGTTCCATAAACAATTGCAATAGGTAGTTTATCAACAACAAAAGTAAGTAAATAAAAAGCAGATAAATAAAATGCTGCTAAAAAAACTGTCGGTGTTACTTTCGTGAAGTTTTGTGTAACAGGAAGAAGCATTGTTCCACAAACTTCACAAATGATTGCTCCTACTAAAAAAAGATATGTCTTAAGCATTATTTTAAAATATTGCTACTTATTAAGTCTTCTTTTATCTCATCAAGTATAGCAGGATCATCAATTGTTGCTGGCATTTTATATGCTTCTTTGTCAGCAATTTTTCTAATTGTTCCTCTTAATACTTTACCTGATCTTGTTTTTGGTAACCTTTTAACAACAATTGCTATTTTAAAAGCTGCAACAGGTCCGACTTTATCTCTAACCATTTGCACACACTCTTTTGAAATCGTCTCATTATCCTTAGAAACTCCTGCTTTTAGAGCAATTAAACCAATTGGCAATTGTCCTTTTAGTTGATCTTTTATTCCTATCACTGCACATTCAGCAACAGACTGATGTTCAGATAAAACTTCTTCTATTGCACCAGTTGAAAGTCTATGACCTGCAACATTTATTATGTCATCTGTTCTAGACATAATCCAAATATATCCATCATCATCAATATGCCCTGCATCATAGGTTTGGTAGTAGCCATTATAATTTGACATATAATTTTCTTTATATCTTTCATCTGCATTCCATAAAGTTGGAAAAGTACCTGGAGGAAGTGGAAGTTTAACTACAATATCTCCCATTTCATTCGGTTTCGCTAAAGTTTGATCTGATTTAATTATTTTTACGTCATAACCTGGTACTGCTTTGCAAGCAGATCCGTATCTTGTTTCTTGCATTTCAATTCCAGTGCAATTTGAACTTATTGCCCAACTAGTTTCGGTTTGCCACCAATGGTCAATTACAGGAACTTTAAGTAAATTTTCAGCCCATTTGATTGTATCTGGATCTGCTCTTTCACCTGCTAAAAATAATGACTCAAATGAACTTAAATCATATTTAGAAAAAAACTTACCCTCCGGATCTTCTTTCTTTATTGCTCTAAATGCTGTTGGGGCTGTGAATAAAGATTTTATTTTATATTCTGATATTATTCTCCAAAATACTCCAGCATCAGGAGTGCCCACAGGTTTGCCCTCAAATAATAGAGTTGCACATCCTTTAAATAATGGAGCATAGACAATATAGGAATGTCCTACTATCCAACCAATATCACTTGCTGACCACCATACATCATCTTGATCAATGTTATAAATATTTTTCATTGTCCATTTAAGAGCAACTATGTGACCACCAATATCTCGAACAATCCCCTTTGGAATACCAGTGGTTC
>CACLYQ010000042.1 GCA_902611175.1 uncultured Pelagibacteraceae bacterium | reverse complement strand
GAGTGTATTTGCTGGTTTAAGCAAGGAAAAGGTTGATTGACAAAACATAACTTAGGCTTATAAAGCCAAATATTAATGACAAAAAGATTAAACTCTAAACATAAAGTAGATAGAAGATTAAAAGTAAATTTATGGGGCAGACCCAAAAGCCCTTTTAATACAAGAGCCTATCCTCCAGGACAACATGGACAAACAAAAGCTAGCAAACCTTCAGACTATGGAATTCAACTTCAAGCAAAACAGAAATTAAAATCATATTATGGCAATATGAATGAAAGACAGTTTAGAAATGTTTACAAAAAAGCAATCATGAAAAAAGGTGATACTGCTGAAAACTTAATAGGATTATTAGAGAGAAGATTGGATGCTGTAATTTATAGATCAAAGTTATCAAACACTATTTTTTCATCAAGACAATTAATTAATCATGGTCATGTTAAAGTTAATGGAAAAAAAGTTAATATAGCAAGTTACCAGGTTAAAGAAGAAGATACGATTGAAATTAGAGATAAATCTAAACAACTTGCTTTAATTGATATTGCGCTTGCAAACAAAGAAAGAGAAGTTCCTGAATATCTACAATTAGACGAAAAGAATAAAAAAGTTAAATTTGTAAGAGTTCCATCTTTTGAAGAAGTTCCATATCCTGTAGTAATGGAGCCAAATCTAGTTATTGAGTACTATTCAAGGTAAAATTTAATTCAAAATATAAGTATCTAGTACATATTAGATATACATTTTTTCAGGTTATAATTGATGTTTTTTTATATTAAAAAATAATAATAATGAGACAATTAAACTTTAAACGTTTATTTTTAAAATTTATTATAATTTTAATTATAATTGGATGGAGTGAAACTTCTTATTCGGTCACTGTTTTAGGAACAGGAACTAGTGCTTTGGTAGGTGATGATCTTACTGATCCAGAAAATGACGGAGTTGATGGAAATAATCTTAATTGGAATTGGAGCTCAATAAGTGCGAGCAGTGAAAATTATTGGCATGCCGAAGGGGCATACAACGTATTTGATAATAAAGTTGGATCATCAAATGATAAATGGTGTTGTAACGGACCCACGCAATGGATACAAGTAGGTTTTCCACAAGCTTACGTCCTTGATAGTTTTACAATAACATCTGGAAATGATGTTGCTGGTAGAGATCCTGATGTGTGGAAGATACAAGGTTCAAATGATGGATCGAATTGGACAGATATTTATGTTTACAATAATAATGGAACCTCCCCGTGGGGCTCAACGCGATTACAAGTCCTTTTATATGAAGGTGGCGGTGTTGATTACAATACTCCATCACCATATTCATATTTTAGATATTATGTGAGTTCAGTTGTTTCTGGCAGTATGCACCAAATCAATGAAATTGAATTATTTGGGACAGTTGATACTACAGCACCAGCTCTAAGTTCATCTACTCCAGCTGACAATGCAATCAATGTTGCAGTTGATGCAAATATTGTTCTTAATTTTGATGAAAACGTAGATGTTGAGAGTGGAAATATTACTATAAAAAAAACATCTGACAATAGTACAATAGAAACTATTGATGTCACAAGCGGTCAAGTAAGTGGAAGTGGTGGTACGCAAATTACCGTAAACCCATCATCAAATTTAGCTGGATCCACAGAGTACTATGTTTTAATTGATGCTACAGCTTTTGATGATAGTTCAAGTAATTCATATGCAGGGATTTCAAGTACAACTGCATTAAGTTTTACAACTGTTGATACAACAGCTCCAACTTTAAGTTCGTCTAGTCCAGCTGATAATGCAACTAATGTTGCCGTAGATGCAGACATAGTTCTTACTTTTAGCGAAACCGTTGATACTGAAAGTGGGAACATAACAATTAAAAAAACCTCAGATGACAGTACTGTTGAAACCATTAGTGTTACAAGTAACCAAGTAACTGGAAATAGTAGAGTACTTATGATCGGAGGTGGAAGCAGTGGTACAGTAATTACTATAAATCCAGCATCTAATTTTGATGGTTCAACCGAGTATTACGTTTTAATTGATGCAACAGCTTTCGATGATAGTTCTAGTAATTCTTACGCAGGTATATCAAGTACAACTGCACTAAGTTTTACAACAGTTGATACAACTAATCCTACTTTAAGTTCTTCTACTCCAGCAGATAATGCGGCCAATGTAGCTGTTACATCCAATATAATATTAAACTTTGATGAAAATGTAGATGTTGAAAGTGGGAATATAATAATTAAGAGAAGTTCTGATGATAGTATTTTTGAAACAATAGACGTAACTAGCGATAGAGTAACAGGAACAGGTACTTCAAAAACTATTATTGATCCAATAAAAAATTTTAAATTTAATACTTCATATTATTTGATAATAGAGGCAACCGCATTTGATGATACCACTGGAAATTCATATGCAGGTATATCAAGCAAAACTGCACTTAACTTTATTACTAAAAAGGGTAAAATTTTTAACAAAACAGTAAAAACACTAATTAAAAATCAAACTGCAGCTGCTATCAATTCAATGTCTCAATCAATGAATAGAGTTAATAGTAGAATGAACTTTATAAGACCAATGCAAAATAATTCTTTTAATCAAAATATAGAATTAGCCATGAATTTAAATGATCCATTTGCAGATAGAATATTAGATGCATTAGCAATTAAATACTTAAAACCCAAAAAAGAGACTAAAAAATGGGCCGCATGGTCTGAAGGAAATATTTCGTTTGGAAGAATAGGTCATAGAGGAGAAAATCTGGGACAAGATATACATAGCGATGGTTTAACGTTTGGTATCGATAAGAAATTTAGTACTGCTAGAACTTTTGGAATGGCAGTTAGTCAATCTTGGCAAAAAACTCAGGTTGGAAGTAATGAAGCTAACATGGATGCATCATCAACTTCTATAATTGGATATGGAAGCATAAAATTAAAAGAAAGGACCTATATTGAGACTGCAATTGCATTGGCATAAATGGTTGATGCATCATTAATATAATATGCCTCAGATAATGAATTAACGGTTGTGCTTTTTCCAAATTCAAATTTGAATAATTGAGTTATTGTTCCACTTTCTATTTCAACTGACTTTGAATAATTATAACCTAACGATAAAGTTGCACTTTTGACATTTTGATCGTCATAAAAAAT
>CACLYQ010000041.1 GCA_902611175.1 uncultured Pelagibacteraceae bacterium | reverse complement strand
ATTAAGAGCTATTCAACTTTGCCAACCATTAAAAGTTCCGAATTCAGGGTACGAAAGATGGAAAGATTTACAACTGAATTTTGATGCTAGGGAAATGATAGGAGGATAATGACAATAAAAAAAATTTTATTAGCTGTTATAATATTTTTCTTAAATTCAAAATCATTTGCTTTAATTGAAGTTGATATCACTAGAGGTAATTTAGATCCATTACCGATTGCAGTATCACCACTAGCATCGGATGAAAATACAAAAAAGAACTTTTTTAAAGAATTAAAAATAGAAAATCTTGGATCAGAAATATCGAAAATTATTGAAAATAATTTAAGAACATCTGGCCTGTTTAATCCTCTGAATCGAGAAGCCTTTATTCAAAAACCTGACATTGCTCACATAAAACCTCGTTTTGAGGACTGGGCTTTGATAAAATCTCAAGCTTTAATAACTGGAAAAGTTAATTATGATAATAATAATCTCAAAGTTGAATTTAGACTATGGGATGTCTTGGCGGCTAAAGAAATGCTAGCACTTGCATTCACTACAGTGCCATCTAACTGGAGAAGAGTAGGTCACATTATTTCTGATAAAATTTATGAGAGACTTACTGGGGAGAGTGGATATTTTGATACAAGGATAATTTATGTGTCTGAAACTGGTCCTAAGACAAAAAGAATAAAAAAACTAGCAATTATGGACCAAGATGGTTTTAATAATAAATATCTTACACTAGGTAATGAACTAGTTTTGACCCCAAGATTTAACCCTGCAAGTCAAATGGTAACATATTTATCTTATTTTAAAAATTTACCTAGAGTATATTTGCTTGATATTGAAACAGGTACACAAGAGGTAGTAGGTGACTTTCCAGGAATGACATTTGCTCCAAGATTTTCACCGGACGGAAAAAAAATTATTATGAGTTTTGCTAAAGATGGTAATTCAGATATTTATACAATGGATATAGAAAATAGAATAGTACAAAAAATAACTGATCACCCCTCTATAGACACATCGCCATCTTACTCACCAGATGGGAAATTTATAACTTTTAATTCTGATAGAAGTGGATATCAGCAAATCTATATAATGAATAGTGATGGTTCAAATGTTAAAAGAATTTCTTTTGGCAATGGTCTATATGGTACTCCAGTTTGGTCTCCAAGAGGAGACTTAATAGCTTTCACCAAACTCCACAAAGGAAAATTTTTTATTGGAGTAATGAGGACAGACGGGAAAGGTGAACGACTATTAACTGAAAATTATTATCAAGAAGCTCCATCTTGGTCACCTAACGGAAGAGTATTGATCTTTTATAGAGAAACTAAATCTAACTCTAAAGGAGAGGGTTTTAGTGCTAAACTGTGGTCAATAGATTTAACAGGATATAATGAAAGACAGGTGCAAACTGAAACAGATGCTTCGGACCCATCTTGGTCGTCTTTATTGAGTAATTAAAGGTTTTTTTATTAATAATTTCATAAATTAAGTTGATTTTTTTGCTTGAAACCTCTATTTAGTTATGAAAAAGTTCTAATATAATATTAAGGAGCATTAATGAATTTGATCAAAATTTCAAAAAACATTTTTTTATTTATATTTTTAAGTTTCATAGTCTCAGCTTGTGCAACTAAAACAACTACCTCAACTAAAGTTGAAGGCCAAATGCAGGGTGATGTATACACTGGTACAGATACTGTTGAGTATTTAGCTGACGGTGTTCCTGATAGAGTATTCTTTGCAACAAATGAATCTATACTAACTACCAAATCAAGAGATACATTAAGAAAACAAGCTAATTGGTTGAGATCGAATTCTAGCGTAAATATTGTTGTTGAAGGTCATGCAGATGAAAGAGGTACTAGGGAGTACAACTTAGCTTTAGGAGAAAGAAGAGCTAATGCAGCAAAAGATTATTTAATTACTTATGGAATTGCTGCAGAAAGAATTTCAGTTATAAGCTATGGTAAAGAAAGACCGGTAGACTCTGGATCTAACCCTTTGTCTTGGTCGAAAAACAGAAGATCAGTTACTGTAAAAGCAAATTAAAAAATTTCAAGGCTCTGTAACTTTTACTAAAGTTGCAGAGTCTTTTTTTTGCCATTTTTATATTTACTAATGTTTATATGATTAGGTTAAATAATAAAAAAATACTTATTACTTTTTTTTTTATATTTTTTCCATTTTTCGCTTTCTCAAATGAAAATAATATAAGTGAGATTCTATCTATAATTCAAAAAGACCTAAGAACTTTGGAAAGAGCTGTTTACTCAGAGTCTTTCTCAAATCAAAAAGAAAAGAATAACTTAAATAAATTATCATCAGATGATGAGGAAGATATTTTGACAAGGCATCTGTTAAAATTAAATGAGATTGAAAAACAATTTCAAGAATTAACTAATAAATATGAAGAAATAAATTTTAAACTTGATAAATTATCTACCAGACTATCAAAAGTACAATCTGACAATCAATTGAGGTTTCAACAATTAGAAAGCAATACAAAGGCTAGTTTAACTCAAAATTACAATTTATTAGATGAAGATAAAAATTCGAACGTTGCTCAAAATGATATCCTTCCTGGATCATCTCAACCAAGTGACCTTGGCTCAATTTCATATAAAGATATGACCAGTGAAGGTGATAAACAATCTATTCAAGCCATAGATGCAACAAAATCTGTAGTAACAGAAATATTTGTAAATGAAGAAAAAATTTTACCCGAGGGTTCTCCTGAGGATCAATATGAATTTGCAACTAGTTTTTTAAAAGTAGGTGATTATAATATGGCAGAAAGAGCCTTTAGAGAATTCGTTGACAACAATCCTGAAAATAAGTTATCTGGAAATGCTCAATACTGGTATGCAGAGACATTTAGAATAAGACAACTTTATACTGATGCAGCTTCGGCATATTTAGAAGGTTACCAAAAATATCCAGAAAGTGAAAAGGCGCCAATAAATTTGCTAAAACTTGGTATTTCATTAGTTCAAATTGGCGAGAAGGATCAAGGATGTCTAATGATTGCCGGAGTGAAAAAACAATACCCTCAAGCTTCTCAGTCAGTACTTCAAAAAGCCAAATATGAAGAAAAAAAATTCGACTGTAAAAAAAATAAATCCTAGGTTTTATTTTAATAAATTAAAAAACACCAAGATTCTAAATTCTTATAAGATTTTTAGAAAAAATTTGTCGATATGCCAACCAAAAAAAG
>CACLYQ010000040.1 GCA_902611175.1 uncultured Pelagibacteraceae bacterium | reverse complement strand
AAATACTAAAATCAGGAGCGCCCGGATATTTACCTGTAAGAAATAATTTTATATAGCTTATTGAAGTTTTTTCTTTTGCATCTAAAGCGTCACCAAAAACACCTCCAGGACATATACATATCAACTTATTTTTTAATCCTTTATTTTCCATAAATTCCCAAGCAGCTTTTTCAGCTTTTATTTTTGAAACAAAGTAATCGTTACAACCATGCCAATTTTCGTCGCTCCAATCATTTTCACCAAATGTATATGGATTTGTCCTATTAGGCTTTCTAAACATTGCTACAATTGACGATGTTTTAATTATACGTTCAACTCCCGCATTAACAGCAGCTTTTAAAACTCTTATGGTTCCATCTTTAGCAGTCGGAACAAGACTTTCACGATCTCTAGAAGTTTTTAAAGGGAAAGGGGAAGCGACATGCATTACATATTTACAACCTTTTAATGCCTCATCCCAACCTTCGTCTTTCAAAAGATCTAATTCGACAAATGATAATTTATCAATTGATGCATATTTATTTATTGTTTTTTTTGTTTGATCAATTAGTTTGGAATTTCTAACAGTTCCTAAAACTTTATATCCTGAATTTAATAGTTCAATTGCGATATGTTTAGCGATCCATCCACTTATACCCGTTAACAATACTGTTTCATTCATTTATTCGGATAAATGTTTTTCAGCCTCTAATGCCGCCATACATCCCATACCAGCTGCTGTAACTGCCTGTCTAAATATTTTATCTTTCACATCACCAGCAGCAAAAACTCCAGGTATATTTGTTTCCGTAGACTCCGGTTTTGTTATTAAATAACCCTCGTTATCCATTTCTAGTTGGTCTTTAAATAATGAAGTTGCTGGATCATGTCCTATAGCTATAAACAATCCATCAATTTTTAGTTCATCTACTTTATTTGTTTTAACATTTTTAATTTTTAATCCAGTTACATTTTTAGGATCATTATCCCCAATAACTTCATCAACAACAGAGTCCCAAATTATTTCAATTTTTTTATTTTCCATTAATTTCTTTTGAAGTAATTTTTCTGCTCTCAAACTATCTCTTCTGTGAATAAGCTGAACTTTTGAAGCAAATTTAGTTAAAAACATAGCTTCTTCAACCGCAGCGTTTCCACCTCCGACGACCGCTACAGTCTTGTCTTTAAAGAAAAATCCATCACATGTTGCGCATGCAGACACACCAAAACCTCTAAATCTTTGTTCTGAAGCAATATTTAACCATCTAGCTTGAGCTCCTGTTGAAATAATAATTGAGTCTGCTTCATAAATTTGTCCGCTATCTCCAACAGCTTTAAATGGCTTAGATTTTAAGTCTACAGACGCTATGTGATCTTGTATCATTTCAGTTCCAACTACTTCTGCCTGACCTTTCATTTGATCCATAAGCCATGGCCCTTGTATTACATCTTTAAATCCAGGGAAATTTTCAACATCAGTTGTAGTTGTTAACTGGCCGCCAGGTTCCATACCATGAACTAATATTGGTTTTAACATTGCTCTTGCAGCATAAATTGCTGCTGTATATCCAGCTGGACCTGACCCAATTATTAACACTTTTGTGTGTTTAGTTGGATTTTCACTCATATGAAAGCTATATAATGATTAATGACTAAATTGAAAGGTATATTATTAACAGAAGGTATGCATGGAATGATTAGCCAAGTAGAAGGTTTGGCTAAAGCTTTAGATATAAATTATTCTCACCACACAGTTGAAACAAAAGGTTTCTGGAAAGTTATACCACCAAAATTCACTCCAATATCCGACTCAGTTTTTAAAAAAATTGAATGCGAAGATGTTGATTTAATAATTTCATGTGGAAGAAAAAGTATTATTCCATCACTATTCTTAAAAAAAAATTCAAAGAAAAAAGTATTTAATATTCATATTCAAAACCCAAAGATAAAACTAGATAATTTTGATCTAGTTGTAGTGCCTGAGCACGATAATCTTGATGGAAATAATGTATTAAAAACAAAAGGAGCTATTCATTATTTAACAAGTGAAGAAATTGAAAAAGACAAAGAATATTTGTTTAGTATTTCAAGCAAATTGAGGGATAAAAATATAATTTCATTAATAATTGGTGGTCCTACCCAGTATTATGATTATTCAGATAGAAATATCCAAGAAATTTTTTCTAAAGTAAATTATTTAGTTAAAGAAAATAATCTTAATTTAGTAGTCATCCCTTCTATGAGAACGCCAAAGGGAACCATAGAACATGCGAAAATATATTTTGGAAATGATCATTTAGTATTAGGTGGTGTTGATAAAAAGGCCTATTTAAGTGCTCTTTCACAATCAAAATATTTAGTTATTACTTGTGACTCAAGCTCTATGATTTCTGAGGCAGCATTAACTGGAAAACCAATTTATGTTGCCACTATTCCACCTAAAAAAAGTGATAAAAGATTTAAAAATTTTAGAAAATTATTTCAAGAAATGAATATTGTAAAAGAATTGGGAGAAAAAATAGAAAATTGGAGCTATGAAAAATTAGATGAAACGAATAGAGTAGCAAATATCATTAAAGATAAAATTCAATTATAATGGCATTTTTAAATTCAATATTGAAAAATTCTTCAAATCATAAATCCCCTTTTGAACATTGGGAATTAAATCAACCACTAACTGATGGTCAAGTTCAGGAAATTGTAAACGCAGATATAGCTAATCCGATAGAACATAATTTAAACTATGATGGTACAAGAGCAATTGATGGGGGTGAAGGTAAGTTTAGAGAAGGTATATCAGACGGAGGCAAAGCATTAAAATTTAGATGTTTTGTGACAAAAGAAAATTCAAATCAATTTCCTAATCTTGTTGAATTTATTAAAGAGCTGCAAAATCCATCAACTTACAAAAAAATTTCCGAAATGATAAATAAAGATCTTTCTAATTCATATGTAAGAGTTGAAGTTATCTGTGATAGAAAAGGATTCTGGTTAAAACCACATTGCGATATTAAAGAGAAACTTTTGTCATGTTTATTATTCGTAAACAAACATAATGAAAAAGAAGATTTAGGAACGGATTTTTATGATGAAAATCTAAAATTAGCAAAAACTGTTCCTTATAAGGATAATTATGGTTATTTCTTTTCAAGTGGCCCTAACACTTGGCACGGTATGGAAAAAAAAGAAATAGTAAAAGAGAGAAGATGTCTTCAAGTAAATTACGTTACATTCGAGACAGATTGGAAAGTCAATTGAAATTAATTATCTTGCAGAGGTTTTACTCTTAACTTTGTTGTTTTTAATGATTTTATTGCTTCTAAAAATGAATAGGCTGTAGACAT
>CACLYQ010000039.1 GCA_902611175.1 uncultured Pelagibacteraceae bacterium | reverse complement strand
TTCACTTCTCTTAATTGATTCTTTTTTAATATTTTGATTTGCACTAAATGCTTCAGCGTATTCTTCTTGTAGACTTTTGATTTCTTCGTTTTTCTTAGTTACTGTTATCGCTAAATCGTTGTCATGCATTTCATTAATTTTCATTTTTAAAAATGAAAGATTTATTTTGCATTCATCTATTAAATTAGTTGCACCATTAATATTGTTCTCTGATAGCATTTCTTTTGCTTTTTCTAATTGCTCACTTGCTAAATCGATAGTTTCTGAGTTCTTTTTTAGAGTATCAAGATTTAAATTTTCTAGTATTCTTTCTAATTTATCTTGTTCATCTTTTAATTTACTTTTTGCATTTACAAGATCTAAACCAGACAGTTTTTCAGTTTCATAATATTTTGAGTCAACTGTAATTAAATTTTCTTTTTCTTCTCTAAGTCTTTTTTCATTAGAGTTTGCATCAATTATTATGCTTTTTTCTCTAACAATATCCTCATCTATTACACTCAAAGCCTTTCTAATTGATTGTATTTCATCATTAACCCTGTCTTTTTCTTCATCTAAGCTCTTTAACTCTAAATTTAATCTTTGTATTTTTGATAAGTTTTCTTGATTTTTTTCTCTTATAGGATTTACATTTTTATTCTTTTCAATAATTTTCATGCTTAAATCCTCTAATTTATCATTGAAGGACTTAACTTGATCATCAGCCTCATTATTGATCTCGTTTTCTACTTTAATTTCATTATCAATTTCTAAAAGACGTAAATAATATAAACCTGCCTCAACTTTTTTTATTTCTTCAGAAATAGATTTATATTTTGCAGCCTCTTCAGCTTGCTTTTGCAAATTTGCTAATTGTCTTTCCTGTTGTCTTCTTAATTCATCTGCCCTTTTTAAATTATTTTCTGCAGCGCCTAATCGTAATTCTGCTTCGTGTCTTCTAACATGTAAACCTGCTATACCAGCTGCTTCTTCTAAGATAGCTCTTCGATCAGAAGGTTTTGCCGTGACCAATGCTCCAATTCTACCTTGACTAATAATCGAAGGTGAATGAGCACCCGTTGATAAATCTGCAAAAAACATCTGAGCATCTTTAGCTCTAACTTCTTTCCCATTTATATAAAATTTTGAGCCTTTATCTTTTTCTATTTTTCTTCTTATTTCAATTTCATCGAGCTCATTATATTGTAGAGGACCATCTTTATTGTCATTTGATAAGCTTACTAAAACTTCTGCAATATTTTTTGATGGTTTGTTTGAAGTTCCGGAAAATATAACGTCTTCCATTCCTGAACCTCTCATACTTTTTGCTGATGTCTCACCCATACACCATCGCAACGACTCCACTATATTTGATTTGCCACAACCGTTTGGACCAACTATCCCAGTTAAACCTTCTTCAATCAGGAAATTAGTTTTTTCAGCAAAAGACTTAAATCCATTTAGTTGGATTTTTTTAAATTCCATTCACTGACTTATATCAGTTTTTCAATGTATTTTTTTAATTTTTTGTAGTTTGAGTGATTTTCAAACTTTTTTCCGTTAATTATGACTGTAGGAGTAGCATTCACTTTATACTTTTTAACACCTTCGATTCGGTCTTCTAAAATATGATCCTCTATTTTTTTATCCGCTAAGCACTTATCAAAATCAAGATTATATTCAGTATTATCAATAAATTTTTTCATTGCTTGATTTGCCTCTAATTCATTTTTTCCTTTTATCCACTTATCTTGATTTAAATATAAATGATGCAAAATTTCATGCTCACCATCATTTCTACAATGCGCTAATTTAGTTGCATTAAATGCAATGATGTCTAATGGAAAGCTTTTAAATTCTATTGAAATCAATCCTTTATCAATAAAATCTTCTTTTAATTTAGGATATATATTTTTATGAAAATTTGCACAATGACTACAAGTTAAAGATTCAAAAACCATTAACTTAACTTTAGAGTCTGCACTTCCAACTAAAATTGGTTTAACTTCAGAATTAGCATTGATGAAATTAAAAAAAATTAAAATTGAGATAAAAATTATTTTTTTCATTTTATTTTAAAATGTTTACTTAGCTCTAAAAGTGAATTTTTTATTTTGTCATTTTTAATATTATTTATGCTCTTTATATGTTTATTTTTTGTCGCATTAATAGCTGTATTTTTATGGCTTTCTTCAATTTTTCCATCAAATGTATTCAATTTAATGTCATCTAAAACATGATAGCCAAAAAAAATATTAATTTTTTTTATTATTTCTTTTTTAGAATACTCAACGTCAACTTCATTTCCCCTCTTTACTAAAATATTTAAACGACTTCCCGATAACTTATTTGAACTTTTGTATGATTTAGGAAAGCTTACCTTAAATAAATCTTTACCTACTAAATATTTCCAATTGTCTAAAGTTTCATTATAAATTTTACCTTTTTTACTAATTATTCTTTTTGCTTCTGTGGGTAAAGTATCTTTAAAAGATCTTAAACCTTGAATGGAATTATATCTCTGCTTAGTATTATGTTTTTGACTCATATGAATAATAAAAACATACCAAATAAAATTCTACATTGGTACGATAATAATAAAAGAATTTTACCTTGGAGAAAAAAAGTTTCTCAGAAACAAAAAGAATATTTTACGTTTGTTAGTGAATTTATGTTGCAGCAAACTCAAGTAAAAACTGTTATTCCTTATTTTGAAAAATTTGTAAAACAAATTCCAACATTTCAATCATTGGCAGATGTTGATGAAAAAATCTTAATGAAACATTGGGAAGGCCTTGGTTATTATTCAAGAGCAAGAAATCTAAAAAAAAGTGCAATTAAAATTCTTAAAGATTTCAACGGTAAGTTGCCAAAATCTTATGAAAAGTTAATACAATTACCAGGTGTTGGTGAATATACATCTAAAGCAATAATGTCTATAGCATTTAACATTAAAACTATCCCTTTAGATGGAAATATAGAGAGAATTCTTAAAAGAACTCTCTATTTAAAAAAGCAGAATGAAATATCCAAAGATTCTCTAAAAACAAAAATTAATTTTTTTGGACTGTCCGATCGTGCTAGTGATTACTCACAAGCAATTATGGAATTAGGTGCTTTAATTTGCAAACCAAAAAATCCAAGTTGCAAAGAATGTCCATTAAGTAAAAATTGTATATCTTTAAAAAAAAATGATTTTGAATTAACTAAAATTAATAAAGAAATAAAAACTAAATATTTTGAAGCGACTATCTACAAAAAACAAAATAATTACTTATTGGTTAAAAATGATAAATTTAAATTTTTAAAAAATATGCCAATTTTTCCTATGACTGAAGTTCGAGAAAGTAAGTATAATTATTCAAATAATAAAAAAATTAATATAAAATTATCTAATATGGAAATGAAAATTTTGTTAAATCACTCAAAAAGACCTCCAAAGATTAAAAATAAAATATTAATTAAAAAAGATAAATTAAGCTCAGAAATAATTCCATCATTTACTAAAAAAATATTTTATACCATCTCAAAA
>CACLYQ010000038.1 GCA_902611175.1 uncultured Pelagibacteraceae bacterium | reverse complement strand
TTGTTGATACTAATTGGAGTTCAATAAACACGCTATTTGAGACAACAGGGAATGAAGTTGCTGGATATCATAATAAAACTGATAGTCCATCAAATACACAAAGATGTAAAAATGTTTCTTCGGTCAAAGATGCTGTCAGTGGTGTTAACGAGGATGATATTAAAGGACTAATTAATTTTATTAGAGGTAAAGACTATTTTGATTACGATGGTGATTGTAATTTAACTGAGAAAAGACCTAAGGCATTGGGAGATATATATCATTCTGAGTTGGTGGTTATTGGAAATCCAGAAGCTGAAACTGCATTTGTTGGTTCCAATCAAGAATCTTATTGGAGATCTATTAAAGGATATGATGCATGGGCAGCTTCTGTAAAAAGAGATGAAATCATTTATGTTGGTGCCAATGATGGAATGCTTCATGCATTCAATGCATCAAATGGAGAAGAAGAATGGGCATTCGTTCCTCCATTGTTAGCTGCATCTTTCCCAAGCATGGTTAATGTTAATTTAAATAGATCTGTTGGTGGTTCAAATGCAATTTATGGTGTAGATGGATCGCTGGTTGCACACGATATGTATTTCAAAAGTGCATTTGACAGCTCTAAACAGTGGCATACTATTTTAATGGTGCCGTATGGAAGAGGTGGTGGAGGTTTTTCTGTTTTAGATGTTACTAATCCTAAGAAACCTTTACATCTATACTCAGTTTTAAACGATAAAACTAGACGTGAAGTTCATGTAATGGATCATAATGGAACGATAAATACATATAATTACATCCCAACATCATGGCCATTAAGCCAAATGGCAGAGTCCATTGCAGTCGGTGCAAGTCAATCAACTGATTTTACTTGTAAGACAGATCAAAGCACTAAATGTCAAACACACAATGTTTGGACAATACCTAATGTAACTTTATCAAAGTCAGATTTAAGAATTACAATAGATGATAAAAATTATACAAGCTTTAGTGTTACTACTAATCTTCAAGGTACAGAGATCAGATTAAATAGAAATTTAACTTATTATGGTGGTGATCCAGGGGATGCATCAAAATCAAGCACAAATATGGGTGTATATCTAAGACCAGGTTCTGTTAACACTGGTGTAACGACACAACCAGAATATGATTATAGTCAACTTGGTGAAACATGGTCAGCACCTAGGATTTTAAGACTACCTAACAACGGTGCAGGAGATACAAATATTGAAGATGATATTTATGTAGCTGTAATGGGTGGAGGATTTGGAACTCAATACGAAGGGGTTGGTTCTAATTTAACTATAGTAAATCTTGAAGACACAAGTTTCCCAGGAAGAATTCATAAATCTATCCCGATTGACGATTTAACAAGTAACGATATTGTTAATTCTACTCCTGGTACACCAGTCGTTATTACACCTGATACAGCAAGAGGAGTGAATTATAGAGGAGCCTTAGTTTACATAAATGATTTAGAAGGAAAAATTACGAAGTTTAATTTAACTAATATGTCTGATGACGGTGCTGGGAGTGCTATTTCGTTGTATGATAGCACAACATTATTTACTGCAGGCTCTAATCAAACAAATGGAAGATATATGTATCATTCAATGGATGCAACAATTGGTCAAACAACAAATTCGTTGTGGTTATATACTGGTACTGGAGACTATGAAAGAATTGGATCCACTAATAAAGGAACAGATAATTTAATGCTAGGAATTAGTGATCCACATTACCCAGCTTACAGAGATGTAGCTGTTGCAACTAAAGCATCAGATTTAACAAATTGTAAAAATACAACTAAGGATACTACGGGAGCTAAATGTCCTCAAACCCCTAAAGATGTCGGATGGTATATAACTTTAGATGATTTCCAAAAAGTTACAGCGGAGCCAACGGTATCTAGTGGTTTAGTATATTTTCCAATATATAAACCTAGCTCATCAGTTAATAAATGTAGCTTAGGTGATGCATTTATTTGTGGAGTAGATGATGAATGTGGAACAAATGTATCAAATAAACTTGGATCATTTAGAAATAAAAAAGATAGTTGCATGTATGTAGGTCAGGGTGTTTTATCTAGAATAGTAGTTTATGCGAACAAATTATTTGCAAACATTGCAGGTCAATCAACAAATGCACAGAAGAAAGATTTAGTTGTGCTTGATGCAGCAGCTGGAGGCACTTCTAGCTACAGAAGTTCTTGGAGACAGAACTATTAATCATTAAAAATAATGAAAAAGATTTTACTAAGTATAGTCTTCTTTTTTTTATTTAGTTCAGTTGGTTATGCTGGCCCATGTTTAACAACCATTGCTAGTGCATCAACAAATCAATTAGCTTGTGCCGATGATGATATTTTAAATGTTACTTCTGCTGGGTCAATTACTTACAGTGATAATAAGGCAGTTGATCTAGAAGATATCAGTGGAGTTCAAATTACTAATGATGGAACAATTCAAACAGAAAGTGGAACTAATAAACAAATCGCCATAAATGCTGAGTCATCTTTGAATACTACAATTACAAATAACGGAACAATCAACTCAGATAATAAGTATGGTGTAATATTAAGTTATGCAGAAAATGTTGTAATTACTAATAATGCAGGGGCAACAATAAGTGCTGACGGTAATACTGCAATTTATGGAAAAAACGTTGGTAATTGTCATTTTAATGGTACTAATTGCCATTCAGATTTATCTGGTCAATCAAATGGTGTTGGTCTTACACTACATAATCATGGAACCATTACCTCTCAACATGAAACTGTTTGGTTAGGTTCAGGAAGTTCAGGTGCTCACAGAAGCAAAGGTATTAAAATTTATAACTATGATGGTGGAATTATTAAAACAACAGATGAAGGAGATAGTCCTATTAAAGGTTTTCATTTAGTTGATTTTGAATTTATTAATTATCAGGGAGGTACAATTGAAGGTGACGACAGACATGCAGTAAATACTGAACAATCTGAAGATATCAATTTTACTAATAATGGAACAATAACTGCAGAAGATAAAAGTGCATTTTACTGTAAAACATGCTCGGATGTTACTTTTAATAATACCGGAACAATGACATCTGGAAATAACGCTGTAGTAATTTCAAACGGGGATAATATAAGTATAACAAATTCTGGAACAATAACTGCCACTGCTGATAATTCAGGTTTAAATATAAGTTCATCCGACGGTACCGTCGTTACTAATACAGGTACTATATCTGGGGTTGATCATGGAATGCAATCTTCAAATGTAGATAATTCTACAATAACAAATCATGGAACTATTTCTGCAAGCTCCAATTCAGGATATGGACTAGTGTATGAAAATGATGGAACCAACAGAGTAAATAATACTTTAAACAATTATGGTACAATTAGCGCAACATCAGGTTCTTTAGCAGATGGAATTGGTATTGGAAAAGGTGCAAGTCCAATGTTTAATATTACGATAAATAATTATGGTACAATTTCAGGATCTGATGATTCTATAAAAATGCTTAATTCTTCAAACACGGGTATAAATATAGTTACCAAAGGTGACGGTACATATGTTGGTGAGATTAATCTAAATGATTCATCGACAACAATGACATTAGATTGCAGTATTTCAAAAGATCAAAAAATAGAAATCCATAACAAAACAAATATGGTTGTCACAAATAAT
>CACLYQ010000037.1 GCA_902611175.1 uncultured Pelagibacteraceae bacterium | reverse complement strand
ATAAAAGAAGATCTGGAAAAGCAGTAGACACTTCGATAGTACCAAAAATTTTAAAAGACATCAAAATTAATGGAAGAAAAGCACTTTTAAAGTATGAGAAAAAATTTAGTAAAAATACAGAGATAGTTCCTTCAAAAGATAAAGTAAACAAAGCAATTAATACATTAGATCCTAAGATTAAAAAAAGTATCGATTTAGCCTATAATAGAATTTTTAAGTTTCATTCACTACAAAAACCAAAAAATATTAAGTATGTAGATGATTTCAAAAATAAACTTGAATATAAGCATGTGCCACTAGAGTCTGTAGGTATTTATGTACCAGCTAATTTACCATCTACATTATTAATGAATGCAGTGCCTGCAAAAATTTCAGGTGTAAAAAGAATTGTTTTGGCCAATCCAAAACTTAATGGAAAACTAAATCCTGCAGTTCTTTATGCAGCAAAAAAAGTTGGAATTAAGGAAATTTACTCAATGGGTGGTGCACAAGCTATAGCAAGTTTAGCATATATTCAAAAAGTGAATAAAATTGTTGGACCTGGAAATATTTATGTTGCAAGAAGCAAACGTGAAGTCTTTGGTGATGTTGGGACAGAAGGAATGGTCGCTGGACCTAGTGAAATTTGTGTTTTAGCAGATGGTAAAACTGATCTAAATCAAGTTATAACATCTATGATTGGACAAGCAGAACATGATGTAAATTCTCAGTGTATTTTAATTACGAAAGATAAAAAATTAGCAGATAAATTTAATATAGAAATAAAAGAAAGTATCAAAAAAGTTCAAAGGAAAAGAGTTGTTTTAAAAAGTTTAAAAAATAATGGATTAATTGTGTTAGCCCAAAGTGATAAGCAAATAATAGAAGCAATTAATGAAGTTGCTCCAGAGCACTTAGAAATTAATGTGTCTAATTATAAAAAGTATTTAAATCAAATTCATAATGCAGGAAGTATTATGATTGGAGAGTATTCTCCAATGGCTGTCTCAGATTATAATGTGGGAAATAATCACGTACTTCCAACGATGGGCTCTGCAAAATTTTCATCTGGACTAAATCTTAGTGAATTTTATAAAAAAATTAGCCATATAACTCTTACAAAAAAAGGTATTGAGAAATTAGGAGAATCCGCTACACATCTCGCTGAGTATGAAGAACTAGATAATCATGCTCAAAGTATTAAATCTAGAATGAGGAGATAATAATTTGAGTAAACAGGATACGTTGGAGTTTGAAGGTGTGGTAACAGATCTTCTTCCTAATGCTATGTTTAGAGTTAAACTAGACAATGGTCATAACGTTACAGCTCACACAGCAGGAAAACTTAGAAAAAATCGTATTCGCGTTTTACAAGGTGATAGAGTGAAATTAGAAGTATCTCCATACGATTTATCAAAGGGTCGTATAATTTTTAGATCTTAATATGGCTTCGTAGCTCAGTTGGTAGAGCAGAGCCCTGAAAAGGCTTGTGTCGCTGGTTCGAGTCCCGCCGAAGCCACCACTCCCATGTGGTATTAATATCCATCATTATGCTTGCATTCAAAATTAAAATCTAATACCTATCCATCAGCTATTTATAGCTAATTATATAATAACAAAGAAAGAGTAACTAAAGTATGAGTACATTAAAAGGCAAAGTAAAGTGGTTCAACGGTAAGAAGGGCTACGGTTTTATTGAAAGAGAAGACGGAGAAAAAGATTGTTTCGTTCATGCAAGCGCAGTTAGAGAAGCTGGGCTAAGATTTTTGAATGAAAACGATGCTATAGAATTCGAAATTCAAGATGGGGAAAAAGGTCCAAGCGCTGTAAATTTGAAAAAATTAGGTTAATAAAATTTAATTCATCAAAAAAATTTGTATAGGAATAGGATATGTTAAAAAACACAGCTATTCCTGTGCAAAGCCTTTTCTTGCTTGCATTTAAAAAAAAAAATGCTACTAACACACCAATGAATAAATTCGTTATTATTAACAGAGAAACTCACAGACATCATTTTCATGCTGGCTGCAAGCTAGCTATTTAATTATTTATAAATTTAATTTTATCCACATTTAGTATAAAACAGTAGAAGGAGCACGGGTAGCTCAGTTGGTTAGAGCAGCGGTTTGTGGAACCGAAGGTCGACAGTTCGAATCTGTCCCCGTGTACCAAAAAATGAATAAAGAAAAAAAATTATCAGCCAATAACCCTTCAGGTTTTGTTGATAGATACGGTAACGAATTAGCGTTAAAAGAAAACTTAATTGCTAAAATTGAAGAGAATTTTTTAAAATTTGGTTTTTCTAAGCTAGAAACTCCAAGTTTTGAAATATCAGAAAATATAGGAAAATTTTTACCAGATGAAGATAGACCAAGCTCAGGTGTATTTGGTTTTCAAGAGGAAAATGATAGTTGGATATCATTGCGTTATGATTTAACTGCACCATTAGCAAGATACGTGTCTCAAAATTATTTAAATATCTCAAATCCTTTTAAAAGATACCAAATCGGTAATGTATGGCGAAATGAGAAACCTGGACCTGGAAGATTTAGAGAGTTTACTCAAGCTGATTGTGATATTGTTGGATCTAATAACCCTTTAGCAGATGCTGAAATGTGCAATCTTTTAGCTGACACTTTATATTTCTGTGGCTTAGAAAAAAATCAATATCAAATTAAGTTGAGTAATAGGAAATTAATACAAGGTCTTATTGAAAATTTAAAAATTTCAGAAAGCAAACAACAACTTACAGTTTTAAGAGCTATTGATAAACTTGATAGAGTTGGAACTGATGGTGTTAAACAATTGCTTACAACTGGACGTGAAGACAAATCTGGTGATAAAACTATTGGAGCAAACTTATCTGATAATCAAGCTGAAGAAATAATTAGTTTTATAAATATGAAATCTCTAGATGAAATTAAGTCAGCTATACCAAATAAATTAGTTGAAGATGGTGTTGATGAATTAAATCAAGTATTAGATGGATTAAATTATTCACCTAATTTTGATCAAATATTTTTTTCTCCTGAAGTTATAAGAGGACTTGAATATTATGATGGCCCAATATTTGAGGCAAATTTAACATTTAAAGTCAAAAATCAAAAAAACCAAGAGGTGGAGTTTGGCTCAGTTGGTGGAGGTGGAAGATACAATTCTTTAGTTTCAAGATTTAAAAAAGTAGACTTATCTGCAACAGGTGTTTCCATAGGCCTTGATCGCTTGTTATACGCATTAGTTCAATTAAACAAAATCGAGGTAAAAAATAATTCACCAATAATTATATGTGTTTTAGATCAAAAATATCTCTCTAACTACTATGAATTGTTATCACAACTTAGAAATAAAAATATAAGATCCGAAGTTTATCTGGGAGACTCTGGTTTGAAATCTCAATTAAAATATGCAGATAAAAGGAACTCGCCAGCTGTAATTCTTTGTGGGGAAGATGAATTTAAAGATAATAAAATTACTATAAAAAAATTAGACTCAAACTTAGACGAAATATCAAAAAATTTATCTAGAGAAGAGTGGAAAAAATCTGAAAATACTCAAATTACGTTTGATAAGGAGAATCTGATTGATGAAATCAAAAAACTTATCTGAAAATATTTTAAAGGTAATTAGTTCAAATGGATATAAATATATCAATCTTGATACAGTAATTGAAACCAATTTAATATTGGAAAGATCAGGGGAAAATTTTAAAAGATTTATATTTTCTTTCAGTGATCAGTTAGGAAA
>CACLYQ010000036.1 GCA_902611175.1 uncultured Pelagibacteraceae bacterium | reverse complement strand
CGCTCTATCCAATTGAGCTACAGGCGCTAAATTTAATCTATTCTTTTAACATTTATTATTAATTTTACTAAATTTTAATAATGGTCAAAAATATACATCTATTAAAAGTAAATAATATATATATATACAAATAGCGAAATGAGTGAAAAATTACTAGTTCCAGATATTGGAGATTTTGAAGAAGTAGAAATCATAGAAATTCTTGTAAAAGAAGGAGATAAAATCTCTAAAAATGACCCTGTAATAACTTTAGAAAGTGATAAATCAAGTGTTGAAGTACCATCTGCTTTTGAGGGTGTTGTAGATAGTATTAACATAAAGATTGGTGATAAAGTTTCTAAAGGAGATTTGATATTAACATTATCTTCTGAGAATGGAACTCAGCAAAAACAAGAAATTATTGAAAAGATACCACCTGCAACGGAAAAAATAATTGCCGAAGCGGAAAATTCTAACGGATATAATAATTCTGAATTAGATACGAGTGTACATAAAGAGATCAAAGTAGAAAATACACAAGTAGAAGAACATAATGAAAGATTAGAAATAGTTGAAAATAATAATGATATTGATCCTCAAGAGACAAAAGAATGGTTAGAATCTTTGTCTGCTGTAGTACATTCCGAAGGACCTGAGAGAGCTCATTTTTTAATTAAACAATTAATTGATCAGGCATATAAAGAGGGATCAAATATACCCTACACCCAAAATACACCATACATAAACACTATACCAGCAGATGAAGAGATAAAATCTCCAGGCGATCAAAATATCGAAAGAAAAATCAGAGCACTAATTCGATGGAATTCAGCAGTGATGGTTGTCAGAGCAAACATGAGAGATCCTTCATTAGGAGGTCACATTGGGACATTTGCTTCAGCAGCAACTCTTTATGATATAGGAATGAATCATTTTTGGAGAGCTAAAAGCAATAAATTTGGTGGAGATTTAATTTATTTCCAAGGACATTCAGCGCCAGGTATTTACGCTAGAGCTTTTTTGGAAGGAAGACTTGACGAGAAGCAATTAGATAGATTCAGACAGGAAGTTTACCCAGGAGGTTTATCATCTTATCCTCATCCATGGCTGATGCCTAAGTTTTGGCAGTTTCCAACTGTTTCCATGGGTCTTGGACCAATGATGGCAACCTATCAGGCAAGATTTATGAAATATCTTATTAATAGAAAATTAATAAAAGATGAGAATAGAAAAGTTTGGTCTTTCTTAGGAGATGGTGAAATAGATGAGCCAGAAGCTCTAGGATCTATTGGTTTAGCAGCAAGAGAAAAGTTAGATAACTTGATTTATGTTGTGAACTGCAACCTACAAAGATTAGATGGTCCAGTAAGAGGCAATGGTAAAATTATTCAAGAATTAGAGGGAATTTTTAGAGGAGCTGGATGGAATGTAATAAAAGTTATTTGGGGATCATATTGGGATCCTTTACTCGCAAATGATAAATCAGGTTTACTTGTAAAAAGAATGAACGAAGCAGTTGATGGAGAATACCAAGCCTTTAAAGCAAAAGGCGGTTTATATGTTAGAGATAACTTCTTTGGGAAATACCCTGAACTTAAAAATCTAGTTGCAAGTTATACGGATAGCGATATTTGGAAATTAAATAGAGGCGGTCACGACCCGCATAAAGTTTATGCTGCTTATCATAGAGCTATTAACACAAAAGACAGACCAACAGTCATATTAGCTAAAACAATTAAAGGATACGGTATGGGAAAATCTGGTGAAAGTATAAATACAACCCATCAGCAAAAAAAATTAGGTGTAGATGATTTGCTATATTATAGAGATAGATTTGATGTTCCATTAACAGATGAACAAGTCAAAAATATAGAATACTTTAGACCTGATGAAAATTCAGAGGAAATAAAATACTTAAAAAAAAGAAGATTGGCTTTAGGAGGATATATTCCTGAGAGATCGTCTTTTTCGAAACCAATCAAAACACCAAGTAATGATATTTTTGACTTTATGAAAAAATCAACCGGTGAAAAAGAAATGTCAACTACAATGGCACTTGTTAGGATGTTGACGAATTTGCTAAGAGATAAAAATGTTGCTCCAAGACTTGTTCCAATAATCCCTGATGAAGCAAGAACATTTGGTATGGAAGGTTTTTTCCAAAAAATAGGTATATATGCGCATGAAGGTCAAAAATATGAGCCAGAGGACTCAGCTCAATTAAGCTCTTACAAGGAAGAGAAAAGTGGTCAAGTTTTAGAGGAAGGAATAAATGAGGCTGGATCCATGGCATCATGGATAGCAGCAGGAACATCGTATTCAAATCATGATATAGAAATGATACCAATTTATCTTTTTTATTCTATGTTTGGTTTTCAAAGAACTGGCGATTTTGCTTGGGCGGCTGGAGATAGTCAAACAAGAGGATTTCTAATTGGAGCTACAGCTGGAAGAACAACTTTGGCTGGAGAAGGTCTTCAACACCAAGATGGTCACAGTCATTTATTAGCATCAACAATTCCAAATTGTGTTTCTTATGATCCAACCTTTCATTATGAATTAGCTACAATTTTTAAAGAAGGTTTAAGAAGAATGCATGAAAAACATGAAAATATTTTTTACTACATTACAACAATGAATGAAAATTATTCTCATCCAGAGATGCCCAAAGATTGTGAAGAAGGCATATTAAAAGGGATGTATAAAATAAAAGATTTCAGCAAGAATAAAAAAAATAAGATTCAATTATTGGGTTCAGGAACAATTTTAAGAGAGATGATTGATGCAGCAGAAATTTTACAAAATGAATATCAAGTTGATAGTGAAGTATGGAGTGTTACCAGTTTTAATGAATTAAGAAGAGATGGACTTGAAACAGAAAGGTATAATTTGCTTAATCCAGGAGGAGAGAAAAAAATCTCTTACGTTGAAAAATGCCTTGGAAAAACCGAAGGTCCTATTTTAGCAGCCTCAGATTACATGAGAATGAATTCTGACCAAATTAGACCTTATATAAATAAAAGTTTTTATTCATTGGGCACAGATGGATTTGGTAGAAGTGATACAAGAAAAAATCTAAGAAAATTTTTTGAAGTCGATAAAGAGCATATAGTTGCATATGGCTTAAGTATTTTATCTAATGAACAATTAATTGCTTCTAAACATGCGGTAGATGCAATTAAAAAATATAAAATTGATAAAGATAAGCCTATGCCCACAAAATTATAATGAGCGAGAAAGAAGTATTAGTTCCAAACATTGGTGATTTTAAAGATGTTGAAGTAATTGAGGTATTAATAGAGGCAGGATCAAATATTAATAAAGATGACCCGATAATTACAATAGAAAGCGATAAATCAAGTGTTGAGATCCCAAGCCCATACTCAGGTAGTGTTAAAAAAGTTAATTTAAAAGTTGGTGATAAGGTTTCAGAGGGTTCATCAATACTAATAATTGGTTCAGAAGAAGAAAAACCAGATGAGCAAATTGAGGAAGAGGTCAAAGAGATTAAAGAAGAAACTATTATACAAAAACCACCCGAAAAAGTAATTTCAAAACCAAAAGAAATAATAAAAAATAATAGAGTTAGTGTATTCAAATCAAGCAAAGCACTTGCTAGTCCAAAAACTAGAAAATTTGCAAGAGAACTTGGTGTTGATATTAATAATATTACTGGATCACAAAGATCAGGAAGAATTATAGAGGAGGATATAAAAAAATTCGTATCTTCTAATTTTAATAAACCTCAAGAAGAAAAGAAGGCTCCATCTATAAAGCCCTCAGAATATGATCACGCTGATTTTGGAGATGTAGAAATTCAAGATATACCAAGAATTAAAAGAATTGCTGCTCCACATTTATCAAATTCTT
>CACLYQ010000035.1 GCA_902611175.1 uncultured Pelagibacteraceae bacterium | reverse complement strand
AAGAATTAATAAATAAACATGGCAGAAAAAACCTTGAGGAAGTTTTTTTGAAATTATCAAGGAGTAAAAATGAGCTTAACTAGAATGTATGGTCTTTTTTTAAGACATTTTTATTTAATAACTAGATCATTCCCTAGAGTTTTAGATCTTGTTTATTGGCCAACTATTCAAATTACTTTGTGGGGATTTATCTCAAATTTTTTTGCTACACATACAACATATTATAATAATGCTGTAGGCGTTATATTAACATGCGCAATACTGTATGATTTTCTTTTTAGAACAAGCATTGGATTTAATATGCTATTTCTTGAAGAGATATGGAGCAGAAACTTTACAAATCTATTTATTGCACCAATGAAAATTGGTGAAATATTAACTTCACTTGTTGCTACAGCTTTAATAAGAGCTCTCATAGGTTTAATACCAGCAGTACTTTTAACATCTCCATTGTTTGGAATTTCTATTTTAGATTTAGGAATATTTTTATTCTTTCTCTTTTTAAGCCTGTATTTATTTGGAATAACTCTTGGGATCCTAGTATCAGCTGGTCTATTGAGATACGGACCTTCTTTTGAAAATATAGCATGGTCTACAATGTTTCTATTAGCGCCCTTTGGGTGTATATATTATCCAATTGAAATTTTGCCAGAGGTTTTCCAGAATATAGCTTATCTACTACCATTGGTATATATTTTTGAGGAGGCAAGGAATATTTTGATTAATCAAACCGTAGATGTTCAAAATATCTATTATGCTTTCATGTGGAATGGAGTTTACTTTGTATTATCAATCGCATTATTCTATTATTCTTTCAATGTCGCAAAAAATAAAGGAACGCTTATTAATATGGGCGAATAGTGGTGCGCCCGCAAGGAGTCGAACCCTGAACCTCCAGAGCCGAAATCTGGCGCTCTATCCAGTTGAGCTACGAACGCATACTAATTAAATATAATAATTTATGAAAAATTTCATCAATTTTATTGTTAGAGAAAAAGGTAATAACAAGAGGGTAGACACAATATTAACAAATCATGATAAAGGTTTAAGCAGAACTAGAGTAAAAAATTTAATATTAGATAGTAAATTAAAAATTAACGAAAAAATTATACTAGACCCATCAATTAAAACTAAATTAAATGACAAAATTGAGCTCGAAATTGTTGAACCTAAGAAACAAAGCCTAAAACCTTATAATTTTAAATTAAATATAATTCATGAAGACGAAGACTTAATCGTTATTGATAAACCCTGTGGAATTCCGATGCATCCCGGTGCTGGTAATTATGATAATACAATAGTTAACGCGTTAATGAATTACGATAGCAAAAATCTATCTGATATTGGGGACGAACTTAGGCCTGGTATAGTTCATAGAATTGATAAAGATACCTCTGGATTAATTGTAATTGCAAAAAATAATTTAACCCATGAAAAATTATCACTTCAATTCTCTGAACATTCTATAACTAGAGTTTATCAAACTTTAATATGGGGAAAATTACGACCTCAGAAAGGAAAAATTGAAACCTTTATAACTAGAAGTTCGAAAAATAGGCAGATGATGGAAGTATCATTTAGTAAAGGTAAAAAGGCAATTACTCATTATGAAACTTTAGAGCTTTTTGAGAATGATAAAGTTCCAACTTTTAGTTTTATACAATGTAAATTAGAAACTGGGAGAACTCATCAAATAAGAGTTCATATGTCATACAAAGGTAACAATATTCTTGGAGATAAAAAATATAAAAAGAAATTTAAAAAATTTAAAAATATTGATGAAGATCTTAATGATAAAATTTTAAATCTAAATAGACAATTCTTACATGCAAAACAATTAAGTTTTGACCACCCAAGGACAGGAGAAAGATTAGAATTTTCATCAAATATACCAAAAGAGTTGAGTGATATCTTAAAAAAACTAAGAAAATTAAGTAAATAAAAAGATTGTAAAAAAAAATTTCTCTATTACATAAATACTTCCGATGAACAATAATACATACAATTTGCCAACTCTTTCAAATGAAGGTGGTTTAGCAGCATATCTATCTCAGATTAAAAAATTCCCTATGCTAGATGCAGAAGAAGAATACATGCTTGCTAAAAACTGGCAGACTACAGGAAATGTTAAATCAGCTGAAAGACTTGTTACAAGTCATTTAAGACTAGTTGCTAAAATAGCGATGGGTTATAAAGGTTATGGTTTGCCTCTTAATGAAATGATATCAGAAGGTAACGTAGGTTTAATGCAAGCTGTTAAAAAATTTGAACCAGAAAAAGGTTTTAGACTTGCAACTTATGCAATGTGGTGGATTAAAGCTTCTATCCAAGAATATATACTAAGATCATGGAGCTTAGTAAAAATTGGAACTACAACAGCTCAGAAAAAGCTTTTTTTCAACTTGAAGAAGTTAAAAAATCAAATTGCACCTAGAACTGAGGGTGACTTACGTGATGAACACGTAAAGGATATAGCAAACAGATTGGATGTAAGCGAACAAGAAGTAGTTTCTATGAATAGAAGGCTCTCAGGAAAAGAGCAGTCTTTAAATGCACCTATCGGAGAAGATGGTGATGAATGGCAGGATTGGGTTGTAGACAATGATATGGATCAAGAAGTTAAATTTGCACAAAATGAAGAAATGGAACAACGAAAAGATCTTCTGCAAGATTCTATTAAAATTTTAAATGAAAGAGAAAAAGAAATACTTTACTCAAGAAGATTGACGGATGATCCTATAACTTTGGAGGATTTAAGTAAGAAATTCAAAATAAGCAGAGAAAGAATAAGACAAATTGAAAATAAAGCATTTGAAAAACTTCAAAAACATATGCTGAATTCTGCTAAATCGAAAAATCTATTACCTGCTAACTAATTTACGATTAACATTAATTAAATGGGTCTATTAAAAGAATAGTGTCTTCTCTCTCTGGGCTAGTTGAGATACTGGATATTTTTGTTTCAATGAACTCTTCGATAGCTTTTATATAAATCTTTGTATTATTAGGTAAATCTTCAAATTTTTTTATTCCTTGAGTTTTAGATTTCCAACCATCGAATGTTTTGTAAACTGGTTTGACATTTAACTGATCTTCTACAGCAGCAGGAAAATAATCTATTTCTTTACCATTTAGCTTATAAGCCACACAAAGATTTATTTCATCAAGTTCATCTAATACGTCTAATTTAGTTAGTGCTATTCCATTAATACCTGAAATCTTTATAGTTTGTCTTACTAAAACTCCATCAAACCAGCCGCATCTTCTTTTTCTGCTGGTGACAGTTCCAAATTCATGTCCCTTTTCACCTAAATGATTGCCAATATCATCTGTTAATTCTGTTGGGAAAGGTCCTTCACCTACCCTTGTCGTATATGCTTTTGTAATGCCCAATACATAGTTTATTGAGTTTGGACCACATCCTGATCCTGTTGCTGCTGAAGCTGCTACTGTATTGGATGAAGTTACATATGGATATGTTCCGTGATCAACATCAAGCAATATTCCTTGAGCTCCCTCAAATAATATTTTTTTATTTTCCGATTTAAATTCATCTATCTTTCTCCAAACTGGTGCTGAATATTTTAAAATATTTGGGGCTATTTTTAATAAGTCCTTAACAAGTTTATCTTTTTCATATATTGGCTTACCCAATCCTTTTCGGATGGCGTTATGGTGTTCAAGTACTAATGATAATCGATTTTCAAGATTTTGTTTTGATGCAAGATCCATTACTCTTATAGATCTTCTCCCTACTTTATCTTCATATGCTGGACCAATACCTCTTCTAGTAGTTCCAATTTTCGATTTACCTGCAGAGTCTTCTCTTATTTCATCCATCTCTCTGTGAAATGGTAAAATTAATGTAGCAGCCTCTGATAATATGAGATTATTTTCATTGATTTCTACGCCTTTAGATTTAGCTTCTTCAATTTCATCTAGAAGAGCCCAAGGATCTACAACAACTCCATTTCCAATAATTGAAATTTTATTTTTTCTAACAATTCCAGAAGGTAATAATCTTAATTTATAAATAACTCCATCTATGACCAAGGTATGACCAGCATTATGTCCTCCTTGGAATCTTATAACAATGTCTGCTTCGCTGGATAACCAATCAACTATTTTTCCTTTTCCTTCATCTCCCCACTGGGATCCAACAACGACTACATTTTTCATCTAAATTTTTTTTCTATTATAAAACTATTTAAATGGTTAATTGGTCCATTTCCTTTCCCATAGTTTGGTCCTGTCTTAATGGCATTGTTTACATATCTAATACCCAACTCACAAGATTTCTTTAGAGTTTTTCCACACCCATAATACGTTGCAATTGCACTGGATAGTGTACATCCAGTTCCATGAGTATTTTTTGTTTTAATTTTTTTATTTGTAATAATTACAATTTCTTTTTTATTTACAAAGATATCTTTCAAAGTTTTAGAAGCTAAATGACCACCTTTAATTAAAACATTTTTAGCACCTAATTTTAACAATATTTTGGCAGCATTTTTCATATCCGAAATAGATTGAATGTTCATTTGAGTTAGTATTTCTGCTTCAGGAATATTTGGTGTTATCAAATCAACTTTTTTTATTAGTTTTTTTTTCAAAACTAAA
>CACLYQ010000034.1 GCA_902611175.1 uncultured Pelagibacteraceae bacterium | reverse complement strand
AGAGAATTTTAACTTGTCATCCTATAAAATTTTTGGGAGGAGGACATGGGTATGATCCGGTAAAGAAAAAGAACATTAAATAATGGACACAAGAAACGTAATAGCGGCAATTTCATTAAGTGCAGCAGTAATAATTCTCTATGGATTATTTTTTGCTCCGCCAAGTCCTGATCAAAAGCAGGTAACTAATAATGATCAAAATAAGAACAATCTTCAACTAAGCGAAGCACCAAAAATAGAGCAAAATATTGAGAATAATAAAATTTCTAGATCAGAGGCAATTAACAAAGTTGAAAGAATTTTTTTTGAAAATGAAAATATTAAAGGTTCTATTTCTCTAGAGGGATCTTTAATCGATGATCTGATTTTTAAAAAATATACTGAAACTCTAGACTCAGATGAAAATGTAGTTTTGCTTAATCCTAAAGAGTCTGAAAATGGTTATTATATAGAGACAGGTTGGGCTATAAATAATAAAGATATTGAAGTTCCTAATTCAAATACAAAGTGGGAAGTTGTTGGCAACAAATTATTAACACCGAACAATCCAATTAAATTAGTGTGGAATAATGAACAGAATATAAGTTTTGAAAAGGAAATAAGTATAGATGATAAGTTTTTATTTACTGTTAATCAAAAAATTACAAATAATACTCAAAGTACTTATAACTTTTATCCATATGGACAGATTATTAGAAACCTAGCTCCTGATGTAACTGATTTTTATATATTACACGAAGGTTTACTAGGTGTTTTTGATGATAATCTTGTTGAGGAAGATTACGATGACATAAAAGACAAAAAGTACTCTGTAAATGCTGACAAAGGATGGATGGGTATTACAGATAAATATTGGATAACAAGTTTAATCCCAGAAAGTAATAAAAGTTTTAGATCAGATTTCGATTATAAAAATAAATTTAAAGCTAACTTCATAGAGACTGCTGCAACAGAAGTCAGGGCTAATGAAAGCAAAACTAATCAGGTAAAAGTGATTATTGCGGCGAAAGAAGTGGATGTTGTTGATGGTTATGCGGAAAAACTAAATATTAATAAATTTGATTTAGCAATTGATTGGGGTTTCCTATATTTTTTAACAAAACCAATATTTTTGATATCCGATTATTTCTTTAAATTAACTGGTAACTATGGAATTGCAATTATACTGATAACCGCTTGTATAAGAATATTATTTTTTCCTCTCGCTAACTACTCATTTAGATCAATGGCAAAAATGAAAGTTCTTCAACCCGAAATGGTAAGGCTTAAAGAACTTCATAAGGAAGATAAAATGAAGTTACAGCAAGAAATGATGGCTCTTTACAAAAGAGAGAAGGTGAATCCTGTAAGCGGATGTTTGCCTATTTTAATTCAAATACCATTCTTTTTTGCAATTTATAAAATGTTATTTGTTACAATTGAAATGAGACATCAGCCTTTTTTTGGTTGGATACATGATTTAAGTGAAAGAGATCCTACGAGTTTATTTAATCTATTTGGTTTGTTACCTTATGATGTACCGTCATTTTTAATTATAGGCGCTTGGCCAGTAGCAATGGGTGTAACAATGTGGATGCAACAAAAACTTAATCCAACACCACCAGATCCCATTCAGCAAAAGATTTTCATGTTTTTTCCTGTATTCTTAACAGTTATACTTGCACCTTTTCCATCAGGGCTAGTTATATATTGGACAATTAACAACGTGCTTACAATGGCACAACAGTATGTAATTATGAAGAGAACTTCAGTTAAAACAGTTTAGTTGATGGAATTAGATAAGATTATTCCAACAGATGGGCCAAATATTAATGAAGTTGAAAAATATATAAACAAATATCAGTCTGAAGTTGTAGTAATTAAATGTGGTGGATCTGTTTTATTAGATAAAAAACTATTTAATCAGTTCATAGAGGATATTTCAGTGATAAACAAAATCGGTTTATCAGCAATAGTAGTTCATGGTGGAGGAAAAAATATTAAAAAAAAATTAGATGAAAATAATATTGAAACAAGATTTATCAAAGGACTTAGGGTTTCAGACGAAAAAACAATAAGATATATAGAAGAGGCTTTGCTAGAGCTTAATTTAGAGATTTTACATGAATTAAAATCTAAAAACACTAATGTTTGTTCAATATCACCTAAAGAAAATAATGTAATTAATATTATTCCTGAAAGTAAAGAATTGGGATATGTCGGGACACCAAAAAAAATTAACAAAGAGAAAATATTAAATTTTATAAAAAATAAACAAATTCCAATTGTTGTCCCTTTAGGATTGGGTGATGATGGTAGAATTTATAATATTAATGCAGATGTTGCTGCAGGTTCAATCGCAAAGGAGATCGATGCTAGAAGACTTCTTTTGATGACAGATGTTGAAGGAGTTCTTGATCAAAATCAAAAACTTATATCTGAAATTAATCTCAATAAAGCCAATGAAATGTTAAAAAATAATATTATTTCTGGAGGTATGATACCAAAAATAAATACTTGTTTAGATGCAATATCTAATGGTGTAAGAGGTGTAGTTATTGTTGATGGGAGAAAACCTCATTCAATACTATTTGAGTTATTTTCTGATAAGGGTGCAGGAACATTAATAAGAAAATGAATAATCTAAAAAATATAAAGAATATTTTGTTCGACTGTGATGGTGTTTTATATAGTGATCTAGAAGCAGTTTTTGGCCAAGTTAGTAAGAGGATGACAAAATATATCTCAAATAAACTCAACCTAGATCTTGTAAAAGCTAAAGAATTACAAAGAGATTATTTTCACAAATATAACACAAGCTTAAATGGGTTGATGATACATCATGATATACCGCCGGAAGAATTCTTGGAGTATGTTCATGATATCGATCTTTCATTTATGGAAAAAGATCTTGTTTTAAGAAATGAGCTTGAAAACATAAATTTAAATAAATTCGTATTTACAAACGGAAGTAGAGCGCACGTAAAAAATATAGTGAAAACTCTTGGTATTGAAGACCAATTTAAAGATATATTTGATATCGTAGACGCAAAATATCACCCTAAGCCTGAAGCGAAAGCTTTTGATCTTATGGTTGATAAATTTAAGATTGATCCAAAAGAAACTCTTTATATTGAGGATATAGCTAAAAATTTATCAATAGGTAAAGAGCGGGGTACAATAACAGCTTGGCTTATCAATAACGAATACTGGGGTAAAAAAGAGTCTGATAAAGATTACATCGACTATAAAATCGAAAATCTCTCTTTATTTTTAAAAGAAATAAGGTTATTAAAAAGTTCTTAAATTTATGAGCATAGAAAATATAATCAATGATGCTTGGGAAAATAGAGACCAAGTAAGTCCAAACTCAGATGAGAGTTTAAAAAATACCGTTAATCAAATTATTGATGACTTAGATAGTGGTAAAGTCAGAGTAGCTGAAAAAATTAATGGTGAGTGGGTAACACATCAACATATAAAAAAAGCAATTATGTTAAGTTTTAGAATGTATCCAATGGAAAATTTAAATGGCCCCTACAGTAGCTGGTATGATAAAGCGCATCTATTAAAGGGTAAAACTGCAGGCTGGTCTAAAGAAGATCACGAAAAAGCAGGATTTAGAATGGTTCCTAATTCTCCTGTTAGAAGAGGATCGTTCATAGGTAAAAATGCAGTATTAATGCCATGCTATGTAAATATTGGAGCATGGATCGACTCCGGAACCATGATGGACACGTTTAGTCGTGCAGGTAGTTGTTGTCAAATTGGAAAAAATTGTCATATCTCTGCTGGCTCAGGGATTGGAGGAGTATTGGAACCGGCCCAAGCATTACCAACAATTATTGAAGATAATGTTTTTGTTGGTGCTATGTCGGAAGTTGTTGAAGGTGTTATAGTTGGAGAAGGCTCGGTATTAAGTATGGGGATGCTGATTACGCAAAGTACTAAAATAGTAAACCGTGCGACTGGTGAAATCACTTATGGTAAAATACCTCCATACTCGGTTGTTGTACCAGGTTCTCTTCCTGATAAAAAAAATCCATCTGCACCCTCGTTAAGCTGTGCAGTAATTATTAAACAAGTTGATGAGAAAACTAGATCTAAGACATCTGTTAACGATCTTTTAAGAGACTAGATTAATGAAAACTTTTAATGAACTAAAGTTAGCTCAGGAGCTAATAAAATTTCAAACTATTAAAACAGAGGATAAAGGGATTATGAAATTCCTTTCAAAGAAACTTTCCTCATTAGGTTTTAAATGTCAGATAATAAAATCAAAAGGTACAGGTGCCAAGCCTGCATTAAATTTATATGCAAAATTTGGTAAATCAAAACCTAACATTAATTATTTGGGTCACACAGATGTTGTTGCTAACCTCAATAATTGGGGGTTTCCTCCATTTAAAGCAGTAGTAAAAAAAGGATATTTATATGGAAGAGGATCACAGGACATGAAAGGTAGTGTGGCATGTTGGATAAGTGCTGTAAGTAATTTTATTAAAAATAAAAAATTTAAAGGCTCTATATCAATAATAATTACAGCTGATGAAGAAACTACAGGTCATGGTTGTCCAGCCGTTATGAAATATTTAAAGAAAAAAAAAGAAAAAATTGATTTTTCAATAGTAGGCGAACCATCTTCAAATAAATCAGTTGGGGATGAAATCAGAATTGGAAGAAGAGGTTCCATGAATGCAACAGTAACGGTGTATGGAAAAAGTGGTCACTCTGCATTTTATGGGTCATATATAAATCCATGTACTGCTCTTGCTAAAATAATATCTAAACTGAAAAGTGTTCCGCTAGACAAAGGAACAAAGTATATGC
>CACLYQ010000033.1 GCA_902611175.1 uncultured Pelagibacteraceae bacterium | reverse complement strand
TGAAAATTAAATTCCTAGCTAAATTAAAGTCATATTCATTGATAAAATTAGTAAATTGATCAATATTACTTTCTTTTGAAATTATGGATAATTCAGATATTGGATTTTTATTATTTAAATAGTCTAAAAGATTTAAATCAGACTTTATAATTTCTAAGTCAACTTTTTTTTCATTAACTAATAATTGAGGATCCAAAGTAAAAATCTCAAATTCAAAATTAGATGGATTTAATTTAAAATTTACTTGATTTAATTTTAATTTTATCTTTGGATCAATCTCTTTAACTTTTTCATTTATTAAACTATTAAAATTATCGGTTTTAATTCCTAATGTTGTTAGAAATATTAAAATTGCGATTAAGATGGTTATAATTGATATTATAATAATAGAAGTTATTTTACGCATTTAATTTATATAAAGAACTTTCTAAAAAATTATCTATTTCTCCATCTAATACTTTCTCAGGACTTGAACTTTCAAAACTAGTTCTATTATCCTTTACCAATTTATATGGGTGCAATACATATGATCTGATTTGATGACCCCATCCAATATCTGACTTTGAATTTTCAAGATTTTCATTTTTTTTTTCTTTTTTTTTTAATTCATAATCATAAAGTCTTGCTCTTAACATATTCATACAAGTTTCTTTATTTTTATGTTGTGACCTTTCATTTTGACATTGTACCACAATTTTTGTTGGTAAGTGTGTTATTCTTACTGCGCTATCTGTAGTATTAACATGTTGTCCTCCTGCACCACTAGATCTATATGTGTCTACTCTTAAATCTTTTTCTAAAATTTCAATATCAATATTTTCAGATACTACTGGATATACCCAAACACTAGCAAAACTTGTATGTCTTCTGGCACCAGAATCAAAAGGAGAAATTCTCACAAGTCTATGTATTCCTGACTCGTTCTTTAATAACCCATTTATGTAATCTCCACTTATTTTAACTATAGATGATTTGATACCTGCTTCATCGCCTTTATGTTCGCTAATAATTTCAATTTTGAAGTTTTTTTTAGTTGCCCATTTCATATACATTCTTCTTAACATATCGGCCCAATCTTGACTTTCAGTACCACCAGCACCTGCATGAAATTCTAAATAACTATCAAATGTATCATTATCATTTGATAGAAAACATCTAATTTCGATTTGTTTAATTTTATTAAAGAGTATTTTTATATTTGAGGTTGTCTCTTTAATCATTTCATCGTTATGTTCCTCAATAGCTAAATTATAAATATCAAATAAATCTTTACTTTCATTTGATGTTATTTCGTAATTATTTAATAATTTTTCTAAATTAGTTTTTTCACGTAAAACTTTTTCAGCATTTTTTTTATCTTGCCAAAAATCTGGTTTTTCTATTAAATTTGATAAATTAATTATTTTTTCTGAAATCTTAGTCTTTTCAAAGAAACTCCTTTATTCTTTGATTTATTTTTTCTATTTCTGATTTAATATTTAATATTTCCTGATCCATTAATAAAACTTTAATATATTTGTTGTATTTAATCTACTGTCAATATTATCGTATAAGCTATCTGATTTATCATTGATAATTTTAAATGACTCAATAATTGCTTCTTTTGTTTTAGAATTCGCTTTCTCTCCTGTTTTTGCGTCAACTACCATCATTTGAATATTTTCTGCAACTTTAAAAGGTCTTGCATTATAAGTATTTGCAGTCTTCTTTATAAATTCTTTAAATACAGGCATTGCAGTTTTTGATCCAGTCTCAAACTTTCCAAGGCTTTCAGGGTTATCGTAACCAATATAAACACCTATTACTAAATTAGATGTAAATCCAATAAACCAAGTATCAGTATTTTTATTTGTTGTTCCGGTTTTGCCTGCCAATTCGAGATTGAGACTCTTTAAGCCTTTACCTGTACCTCTTTCAATAACGCCTTTTAACATTGAAGTTATTTGATAAGCAGTTTGAGGTGAAAAAATTTGTTGATACTTATTTTTAATTATAGGTTTTTTAATTCCCTCATGGGATATTGAATCACAATTTTCACAATATCTTTTTTCATTGTTGAAAATAGTCTTTCCTTCACTGTCTTGTATTCTGTCAATCAATATAGGATTGACTAATTTTCCACCATTTATAAAAGAACAGTAAGCACTTGTAATTTTGAGCAAAGTAGTTTCTGCTGATCCTAAAGATACTGACATAAGTTCATCTGGATTATCATAAATATTTAATTTTTTTGAGAAATTTACAATTTTGTCGATTCCTAATTCTTGGGCAATTCTTACAGTCATTAAATTTCTAGACTTTTCAATTCCAGTCCGCAACGTTGATGGTCCATAAAATTTTTTTCCGTAATTTTCTGGTTTCCACATTTTTAAATCACTACCTTGATCTAAAACTATGGGTGCATCTAATACTAAAGTAGTAGGTAGAAAATTATTTTCTAAAGCAAGAGCATAAATAAATGGCTTAAAAGCCGACCCAGGTTGGCGATTTGCTTGAGAAGCTCTATTAAATTCACTTTTTTTGAAACTAAATCCACCTGAGAGTGCCAATACTCTTCCACTATATGGGTCCATAACAACAATTCCACCATTTGCTTTTGGAAGTTGTTTTAAGCTATATACTCCGTCTGATAGTTTTTTTACGTAAATTATATCTCCTTTTTTAAATAGTTTTTTAAATTCCTTACGTGTCCAGCTTATGTCATTAAAATTTATTACACCTTTTATACCTTTTCTAGTTTCAATTATTGTCTCAAATTTATCAATCCTATGAATGACTGCTAATTCCCATGCTAATGATTTTTCTAAATATAGTTTAGATAAATCAGTTTTCCAATTTTTATATTTATTTTTATTTGATATAGGACCACGCCATCCCTTTCTTCTATCAAACTCTTCAAGACCTTTTCTTAGGGATTGAGTTGCCAGTTTTTGTAATTCCAAATCTAAAGGTGTTTTAATATTAAAACCTTGCTTATATACTTTATCAAATCCATATCTATTAATTACATCTTTCCTAACATCTTCTACATAGTATCTAGAGTCCTCTAAATATATTCTTTTTCTTTTTTGTAATATAATTTTAGAATTAATTAGCTCATTATGCCTATTTTTATCTATAAAATTGTTATCTAATAAATTATTCAGAACTAAATTTCTTCTAAATTTAGCTAACTCAATATTTTTATATGGATTATACTTGCTAGGAGCCTTAGGAAGAGCTGCTAATAGTGCAGCTTCACCATAGTCTATTTCGCTTATTGGTTTATTAAAATATCGTAAACTAGCTGAGGCTATACCATAACTACCTTCTCCAAGATAAATCTGGTTCAAATAGAGCTCTAAAATTCTCTTTTTTGAAAGCACACGCTCAATTCTGAATGCAAGAATTGCTTCCTTGATTTTTCGATCTATACTTACCTCGTTTGTCAAAAGGAAATTTTTTGCAACTTGTTGAGTAATTGTTGAAGCTCCTTCTAATCTTTTTGAATAAATAATATTAAAAATGTTATTTTTAATCGCTCTTAATACACCTTTTGCATCCACTCCAGGGTGGTCAAAAAAATTTTTGTCCTCAGCAGATAAAAAAGCGTTTATTACCGTTTGTGATATGGCATCATATGGTACAAATATTCTTTTTTCTGATGAAAAATCGCTTACTAATACTCCATTACCTGAATATAGTTTGCTAGATACTGGCGGTTTGTAACTCTTAAGATATTTGTAGTCAGGTAATTTGTTAGAATAAATCCACAGAATAGTAATAATTAAAGCCAAAAATATAATTGAGAATAGAAAGCCAAATATTAATAATCTTTTTAAAATCTTTTGCATTTTAGTTTAAATATCTTATGAATTTGTTATTGTTAAGGCACAGATTTTATTAAATTAACTTATGAAAAAATTATCAAAAATATGTCAAAAAATTTATATATTGATGCATCGCATCCAAACGAGACTAGAGTCGTACTTAAAAACAACAATTTTATTGAGGACTATGAGTACGAAAGTTTAAATAATACTCTAATAAAGAATAATATTTATTTAGGTAAAGTAAGCAGAATCGAACCTTCCCTGCAAGCAGCCTTCGTTGATTTTGGTAGAGAGAGACACGGATTTTTGTCTTTTAATGATATTCAATCAGATTATTACCAACTTCCATTAAGTGATTTAGAAAAAATTAAACAAGAAGAAGAAAAAGTAAGAGAAGAACTTTCTAAAGAAAGTGAAACAATAGAAAACGAAATACTTGAGGGTACTAATGATGTTAAAATAACCGATCCTGTAGAAAAAACAGATATAGATGAAAAAAATACGAAACCAGAAAAAAAATTTCCTTCGAAAAGATATAAAATTCAAGAAGTTATAAAGCCAAATCAGGTTTTATTAGTACAGGTTTTAAAAGATGAAAGAGGTCTTAAAGGTGCTGCACTAAGTACTTTTATATCAATTGCCGGGAAGTATATTGTTCTTATGCCCAATACCGCAAAAGGCGGTGGGATTTCTCGTAAAATATTTAATCCTGGTGACAGAAAAAAAATAAGAAAGATTTTAAATGAAATTATTATTCCAAAAGAAATGGGTATAATAGTAAGAACCGCAGGATCGAATAAAACTAAGAATGAAATTGATAGTGATCTTAACAATTTAATTTCTGCATGGAATCAGATCAAAGAAAAAGCAATGAATTCAATTGCACCATCTTTAATACATCAGGAAAGTGACATAATTAAAAGATGTATAAGAGATATGTATGATGAAGATACACAGCATATTTATGTTGAAGGTAACGAAGGGTATCAAAAAACAAAAAATTATTTAAAATTAATGATGCCTGGACATTTAAAAAAAGTCAAAAAATATAGAGATAAAATACCTTTATTTTTTAAAGAAAATATTGAAAAAAAATTGTTTGAAATTTTTGAAACAGAAGTAAAATTAACATCAGGAGGTTACTTGGTGATTAATCCAACTGAAGCGTTAGTCTCAGTAGATGTAAACTCTGGAAAATCAATAAAACAAAAAAATGTTGAAAGCACGGCATTTGAAACAAACATAGAAGCTGCAGAGGAAATTGCTCGTCA
>CACLYQ010000032.1 GCA_902611175.1 uncultured Pelagibacteraceae bacterium | reverse complement strand
ACATATAGAGTTATGGCAACATATAGCAGGATGTAGACAATGGATTAAGGTGCAAAGAGACACCGCTACACATGAAATTTTCCAAACAGTAAAAGTCACAGAAGAAATAAGATGAGCCAACCATTTAGATTAAATAAAGAGGGATTAATTAATCGAAACAAAAAAATATCTTTTACTTTTAACGGAAAAAAATTATTTGGATATGAGGGAGATACAATTGCATCTGCTTTGATTGCAAATGGAATACATTTAGTTGGTAGAAGTTTTAAATATCATAGACCAAGAGGTTTTTTTGGAGCAGGAGTAGAGGAACCAAACGCAAAGCTTCAAGTAGAATTCAATGGTCATTCAGAGCCAAATGTTAATGCAACAGAAATGGAACTCGTTGAAGGTTTGTCCGCAACAAGCCAAAATTGTTGGCCATCAGTTAATTTTGATGTTGGTGCAATTAATAATTTTTTAAAAATGTTTTTCCCTGCAGGGTTTTATTACAAAACATTTATGTGGCCTAAAAGTTTCTGGTATAAAATTTACGAACCTTTCATTAGAAAAGCCGCAGGATTAGGGGTTGCTTCGATAGAAAAAGATAAAGAAAGATATGAACATAAATTTGAGTATTGCGATTTATTAGTTACTGGATCTGGACCCTCTGGATTAGCAAGTGCTTATGCTGCTGCAAAAAATGGAGCAAAAGTAATTTTAGCTGAGGATAAACCAAGATTTGGAGGAACACTTTTAACTGATGACGTAAGCATCGATAATTTATCAGGAAAAGATTGGGCAGAAAAAATAATTACTGAATTAAAATCTATGCCCAATGTCACTGTAAAAAATAGATCTCAAGTTTTTGGTTATTATGATCATAACATGCTGGTAATGTTTGAGAGAGTTAGTGATCATTTAGAGAAAAAATCAAAATTCACCCCAAGACAAAGACTTTGGTATATTAGAGCCAAAGAAACAATTTTATCAACTGGTTCAATTGAAAGACCAATTGTGTTCGGCAACAATGATACTCCAGGAATTTTTTTATCAGCAGCTGCAAAAGAATATATGAAAGTCTATGGAGTATTGGTTGGAAAGAAACCTTTAATATTCACAAATAACGATAGTGCATATGAAACAGCTTTAGAGTTCAAAAAAAATAATGTTGAACCAATTATATTAGATACAAGAGAAGAACATTCATCAGAATTAATTGATGAAGCTAAATCAAAGGGAATTGATATAAGATTTTCTCACGGTGTTATTGTTGCTAATGGTTACAAAAAAGTTAAATCTGCAAAAATTGGCAAACTGAATAAAGATAAAAATTCTTTTGAGAAAATAGAAACTGTAGATTGTGATTGTATTTGTGTGTCTGGATTTTGGACACCATCTGTACATTTAGCATCACAGTCAGGAAATAAACTTAAGTATGAAGAAAAAATTGATGCATTTATTCCAGATAAGAAAAAACAACATGAGACCTCAGTTGGCGCAGCAAATGGATCATTCACATTAGAAGAAAGTTTAAAACATGGTTTTGAAAATGGTTCAAATCTTTCCGCAAAAATTACAGAGACTAAAACAGAAATCTCAATTCCAAATGTAAATGAAAAGAAATACGGAGCTCATGATAAATTTTGGTGTATGCCGTTACCTAAGAATGAAAATCCAAAAAGATTTGTTGATTTTCAAAATGATGTATCTGTTTCTGATATAGAAATCGCACTAAGAGAAGGCTACAGATCAATAGAGCATGTCAAAAGATACACAACTCTTGGAATGGCAACAGATCAAGGCCGTACAAGTAATTTAAATGGCCTTCAGTTGGTATCTAATATAGAAAATAAAATAGTTCCTGAAGTGGGACACACAACATTTAGACCACCTTTCACACCAATTACAATCGGGACAATAGTTGGTCGTGAAGTAGGTATGGAATATATGCCGACTAGAAAAACCCCAATGCATGAATGGCATGAGAAAAATAATGCTGTATTTGTTGATGCAGGTGCTTGGAAAAGACCTCGATATTATAAGCTAGGAAGTGAAACTTTATTTGAAGCTTCAAAGAGAGAGGCAAAAAATGTTAGAGAGAATGTTGGTATATGCGATGTAACTACATTAGGAAAAATTGATATTAAAGGTCCAGACGCAGCAGAATTTTTAAATAGAGTTTATACAAATGCTTGGATGAAATTACCTGTTGGAAAAGCAAGATATGGATTGATGCTTAGAGAAGATGGAATTGTCATGGACGATGGAACAACAACAAGAATTTCAGAAAATCATTATCATATGACAACAACAACTGCACAAGCTGCAAATGTTTTATCTCACTTAGAATATTATCTTCAAATTGTTTGGCCAGAATTAAATGTAAATGTTGTCTCTACAACTGAGCAATGGGCAGGGGCTGCAATTGCTGGACCTAAATCTAGAGACATGTTATCAAAATTATATCCGGACTTAGACGTATCAAATGAAGCTTTGCCTTTTATGGGCTATAAAGAAGCAGAATTTTTTGGTGTTCCATCAAGAATTTTTAGAATTTCATTTTCTGGTGAGCTTGCATATGAGATTAATGTCAAATCAGATCATGGCATGTTCATGTGGGAGAAAATGATGGAAGTAGGAAAAGATTTTGGAAATCAGCCTTATGGAACTGAAGCTTTGTCAACATTAAGAATAGAAATGGGACATGTTGCAGGGCCAGAATTAGATGGTCGAACAATCCCATCAGATGTTTCATTAAATGGATTAGTTTCAAAGAAAAAAGATTTTATCGGCAAAAATTCTTTAGGGAGAGAAGCATTTAATGTTGAGAGCAGACAAAAAATTGTTGGACTTATTCCAATTGATAGAAAGTCTAGTATTCCTGAAGGATCTCATATCGTCCAAGATCAGAATGCAAAATTACCAAACCCTAAACTTGGTCACGTTTCTTCTTCTTGTTGGAGTGTAGAAAATAATAATCCATTTTCTCTGGCAATAATGAAAGATGGAAAAAATATGATAGGTAAAAAGTTTTTTGCGGTATCACCATTAAAAAATAAATCAATTGAAGTAGAAGTTATATCTTCACATTATGTTGACCCTGAAGGAAAAAGAGTTAGATCATGAAAAATGTTTCTGCACTAGAAAATATTCATAAACATGGATTGTTTGGCAATCACGATAGTAAAGATGAGCTAATAAATATTAGAGAAATCAAGGATGTTTTGATTTATCAAATTGTTAAATATAAAAAATCTTCAATTAGTATTGATAAAATAAAAATAGATAATTTAAATTTACCTGAGACACTCTTGGTATCTTCAAATACTAATACAAGAATTTTATGGATGGGACCTGATAATTGGTTGGTCGTTTCAACGAATAAAGAAATAGAAAAATCTATTTTAGAAAACCTAAGTCATGATGATTTTGCATTAACTGATCTATCTCATTCAAGAACAATACTTGAATTAGAAGGTTCTTTGGTAGATGAAGTATTGAAAAAGGGTTGTCCGTTAAATTTAGATGGTCTTGATGAAGGAAAATGTTCTAATTCTGCTTTTCATGCAATCACAATAACTATTGATTTTATTAGTTCAAATCCAAGAAAAGTAAGAATATTTGCTTTAAGAAGTTTTGGAGAATCTCTTTATCATTCAATAACTGATGCTTGTTTAGAATTTGGCTATAAAGCTGAATAAAAATTATTCTGAAGTTTTAAATTTAGTCTTTTGAATTATAACCACAAACACAATTGGAATTATTAAAGTTATTAGTGTTACTGTTATCAACAAAATACCTAGATCTGAATAATCGGCAGTGGTAAGAATAGCGTTTGTTACCTTATCTTTTACTTCTCTAGTAATAACATAAATTTCATTTAAATATTTAGTCCCTAAAGCACTTGCTGATAAAGCAAGATTTGTAAAAGATGCGAATACTGCAAAGAAAGTTGCTTTTAAGTGCGACGGAGCATTTTTAGCAATCCATGCAAGCAAAGGTATCATTGATACTTGTCCCAAAGGTGACTCAAGTGCAGTATTTAATATTGCAATAAACTTGGCATCAACAACTCCATTAGTAATTGATGATGTCCAATTGTGAAATCCATAATACATACCAACACTTGGTAAAAATAAAATTGCACCTGCAATGGATAAAATCACTATTATTTTAGCTATTGAGTTGTTTGCCATAAATGGTCTTAATAAGATAATCCCTACAAGGGTTAAAACTGAAGCAATAAGTGATAACACTGAAAAAAATTGTTCATTGAATTCAAGTACATCAATTTCAAACCAAGATAAACCTGGACCAGGTCCTGGCATTGCTCTAAAAATAAAAATTATTATTGCTGTCCCTACAACAGTAAGTCTTAAATCCTGAGGGAGTTCTTTAACTAATTTATTCATTAAAAATAGAATAATTGCCATTGAACCTACAAAAACAATTTCTTGAGCAAATGGCACTTTGAATGATCCAATACCTAAAGTGAAAATAACAAAAACTAAACTTCCACCTAATATCCACCAGTTTACTTCAGTTTTCTCTGAAGGAGCATAATCTTGGTCACCCTCAAGACCTTGTTCAATAAGTTTTCTTTTCTTTTGATTTTTTAAATATGAAGCGAGAAATATTCCAAGAACGGATACAATTGGTATAATTAAAGCATATATATAAATTGAACCGTATAAACTTATCTTATCTGCTTGTTCAAGATCGTCTACTCCTTTAAAGAGGATAACGTTAGCTAAAGCAACTAAAACAGTTCCACCAATTATTGCAAATCTTCCAAGAGTTTGCATTGTTGTATGCATAAGTTTGATTTCATCTCTTGAAAATTTATTTCCACTATCATCAACTAAAGGAACTGCTTCTACAGTCATAGCATCGGCTACAACATCTTGCACAACATAACCAATCGGAGCAAGCAAAACACTGATCACAAACCATGTTTCTACTGAAAGAATTGAGGACATCCATTCAGTATGAATTATTAAACCGTACATTATAATTAAACTTAATGAGATTAAGGATGCTCCAACAAAAACCATGTAATTTTTTTTATTCCAGATTAGATCAACAAGATGACCTAAAGGCATCTTCAATGCCCATGGAATTCCAGCCCAAAAACCCAGTCCAGCAAGAAAAGCAGCAGATAAGTTTAGATAGTCTTTAACAAAAAAAGTTCCAACAATACCTGTTAGTCCTGAAATACCAGCAGCAAGATAAATCATCAATGGTGGTAGATAGGTCCACTTAAACTGTCTTCCTAAATCTATTAAAGTACTATCTATAAATCTCAAAATTTTATTACTCATAAATTATTCTGTTAAATTTAATAATATTAATCCATTTTGTTTAGTTTCTTTACACCAAAGTTCATAACTTTCACAAACTCTCCACAAATGATCAAATGCTCTTTGAGATAATTCCAAAGGAAAGTGACTTTTTGCATAATATAATTTTGGGATTTTCATTAATTGTTTAATCATAGTAT
>CACLYQ010000031.1 GCA_902611175.1 uncultured Pelagibacteraceae bacterium | reverse complement strand
ATATGATATTTGATCGCGGGTTTATTTTACTTAAATTGTTATTTGCCTATAGAAATTAGGGTTAGGTTGTCACTTAGCTAATTATCCACAACTGTATTAATTACCGTATTTGATATATCTGATAGTTGTTTGTTAGAATCTGTATTAAAATTTTGCTCTATAATTTTCAATGCCCAATTCCAATGATAGTTAAATCATCATCAAGTATATCGTTATTTGCTTTTATACCAGTCTCTTTGTAATCTTTTTTGAGACTTTTAAGTCTTATTTCCTCTGTGGAATTTTCAAGTTCTTTTTGTAAAGAAGAATTTTGATGATTAAGTAAAAGTTTCTTAACTCCATCAATACCTATTTCGTTTTTATTTTCGTCCATACATTCTGAAAAACCATCAGTAAAACAATATATTCTTCCTCCATCTAATCTAAAAGTATCTAGCTTATAAACATTTTCATTTTTATGTTTGGCTATTGCAAGAGGAGTAGAGGAAGATGAATATTCAACAAAATCCTTTCCTTTTCTAAGCAAAGCTGGTTGATGACCTGCATTTGCAATTTCAATAATATCTGTTTTAATATTATAGCATCCGACTATTGAGGTTATAAAGGTGCCTGGTGGATTAGTTTCATTTAAATCATTGTTCATTTCAAGTAGAATTTCATTAGGTTTAAATTTTAATCTAGAAAAAATTTTAAATAAAGTAATTGCCTTAGCCATAACCATACCAGCATTAACTCCTTTGCCAGAAACATCTGACAATGTGAAGTAAACAAGATCATCATGTAAATAAAAATCGTAAAAATCTCCTGAAATTTCTCTGGCTGGAATATTTAGTCCATAAATTGGGTAATTAGACAAATCTCTATTTGGCATTAAACGTCTTTGCACATTCATTGCTAATTTAATTTCAGATGAAACTCGGTTTTTCCATTTATTTTTTTGTTTTTCACTTTGTTCTAATTTTTCCATCAAAAAATTGTATTGAGTACCAATAATACCACTATCAGTAAATGGATCTTGGGGAGCTCTTAATGAATAATCTTCAGTCTTTGCTTGATTGGTTAGTACTTCGAGTAATTCGTGAGTATCTGTTGATGCGTTGTGTTCTGATATATTTAAACCAAGCTCCTCTTGGATTTTACCTACTCGAAGTGGATAAATATAATTTATAGATTTAAAAATTATGTATGAAGCAAAAAAACAAAATCCACCAATGCTAAATGTTCCGATGATTTGAATTGTTAATTGTTCTAATCTTGTTTTATCTAATCCCATCATTTCGAAATCACCAAATATCGCAACTGATATAGTTCCCCACATACCTCCTACTAGATGAACAGGTATAGCGCTAACAACATCATCAATTTTTAATTTCTCTAATAAAATAATTGTTGAGCCTGATAAAATTCCTCCAATTGCTCCAATATATATTGCCTCTGATGGATTAACATAAGCGCAACTTGCAGTAATCGAAACTAAACCAGCCAAAGGACCTGTAATCATAAATAATGGCTCTGGTTTTTTCATTACGATAATACCCATTGCACTTGAAAAGATTAAACCAAATGATGCTGATAAAAAGGTATTAATTAATATCAATGGAATTTTTAAATCCATTGCTCCATTTGCGCCACCATTAAATCCAAACCAACCGAACCATAAAATTAAAGCGCCAAGAGCAGCAATTGGTGTATTACTTCCTTGAAACAGTTTTTTATCTTTATCTTTTCTAAATCTACCTGTTCTACTTCCAATAATTAGTAATATTGCTAATGCCACCCAACCTCCAACAGAATGGACAACAGATGCGCCTGCAAAATCTAAATAACCCATCTTACCTAGCCAACCAAATTTTACTGTTGGATTTGTAAAATCAAAAGCCCACGCCCAATGACCTACTATTGGGTATAAAATTCCTGAAGTTATAAAAGTAATTATTACGTATGAGAAGAATCTAAGCCTCTCAGCAACAGCTCCAGATATGATAGTTGCTGCTGTTGCAACAAACATTGCCTGAAATACAAAATATGTTTGATAACCAGCAACCTTGGTTGTAAAAAAATAAAATTTATTACCAAACAAGCCCATCACACTGGTTCCATACATTAATGCAAAACCAAAAGCCCAAAAAGTAACAACGGCTATTCCAAAATCTGTAATATTTTTAAGAGCAACGTTAATACTATTCTTACTTCTTGATAAACCAGATTCTAAACACATAAATCCAGCCTGCATCAAGAAAACTAAAATAGCGCAAATTAATAACCAAAATGTATCTAAATTCGCTTGTAGAACAGCTTCTAATCTAAACTCTGTTGCTTTTATTGCTCCTTTACTTGTGAGCTCTAACTGACTTATTTTAGACTGTAGCTTATCAACCAAAATTTGGAGTTCAGCTACAGTCATAAAATTTTTTTTAATCTATAAGTTTTCTTGCTTCTTCAGCGTCTGTAATTATGCCATCAACACTAATTACTTTAACTACTTCAAATCCAGTACCTAAAATTGCATTTTTATATTCATCCTCTGATAAATTTGATTTATCTGCAAAAGTAGATACCGCAACCCCCTCCGGCCAAGAAACATTAACTGTAGCATCAGGACAAGCCTTTTGTAATGCTTCAGTGACCATTTTTTGACACTTGATACATATCATACCATTTACTTGTGCGATTTGCGTTTGGGCTGCAAATAAATTAGTGCTAAATAATAGAAAACCTATAGTTAAGACTATTTTTTTAAACATAATTTCCTTATTGTTTTTTATAAATCGTATCATTTATACAAAAAACATACAAAATAAATTAGATCAAAATGGGTAAATATTATTTTCCTATCGAAATTAACGTTAAATCATCACTTAATTTATTTTCACCTGCAACTTTCATTACTTCTTTTGTGATTTCGTTTAGTTGTTTTTTTGTATCCTTATTGAAGTTTTTCTCAATTATTTGAATTGATCCATCTATTCCTATTTCCTCACCTGAGCTATTTAAGCTTTCAGATAAACCATCAGTGAAAGCGCAAAACCTATTATTTTCTAGCTTAACTTTGTGAGTTTTATAAATCGATTTATCTTTTTGAAGTATTACTCCCATAGGTGGAGAATTGCTCTCAAATTGCTCATAATTTCCTGATGATGATCTAATTATAGCTGGTTGATGACCTCCATTTACCCATCTTAATTCATCTGTCCTCATATTATATTCTCCTAATATACTAGTAACAAACATGCCACCGGTTTTAGTTAAAAACAGATCATTATTCATATGAAACATCATTTCATCTGGGTCTACTTGGTCTCTAGACATTATTTCAAAAAGAGTTGATGCTTTTGCCATTACCATTCCAGCATGAATTCCTTTACCCGCAACATCTGCTATAATAAAGTAAACGCTATCATTGTGAGGATAAAAACTAAAGAAGTCTCCTGAAACTTCTCTAGCCGCTATATTTATTCCATGCACAGGATAATTTTCCAAGTTTCTTTTTGGTAAGAAATTTTCTTGAACTTTTACCGCAAGTTTTACTTCATTTGATATTCTATCTCTCCATACTTTCTTTTCAGCTTCACTAGTTTCTAATTTGCTCATCAATCTGTTATAATAAAGTCCAATTACACCTCCAGCAGTAAATGGGTCTTGAGGACCTCTAATAGTTAAGTCACCGGACTCAGACTGTTTTTCTAAAATTGTAATCAAATCATGTTCTACAGAAGTTGCATTATGCTCAGCAATATTCAAACCTAACTCTTCGTGTAGCGGACTTACTCTTAATGGATAAAAATAATTTAAAATTTTTAATAAAATATATGAACCAAAAAATGAAAATACACCGATCGATACAATTCCGATAAATTGTGCTTTGATTTGTTCTAGTCTAGTTAATCCTGTTCCAAGTATTTCAAGATCACTAAATAATCCTACAGCAATAGTGCCCCAAACCCCTGCTGCCAAATGAACAGGCACTGCTCCAACAACATCATCTATTTCAAATTTATTTAAAAATTCATTTACAAAAATTGCAACTACCGCTCCTATAATTCCAACAAAGATCGAAGTCACTGATGTCATTGAATTACATCCTGCCGTGATTGCAACTAAACCTGCGAGTGGTCCAAGGATTACATAATAAGGATCTGGTTTTTTAAACAAGGCAAATGAAATTCCAAGGCCTGTTAGTAAACCAAAAGAAGCAGCAAGAAATGTATTTATTAAAATTAGAGGAACTGCCTCATCCATAGCTCCATTACTTCCACCATTAAAACCAAACCAACCAAACCATAAAATTAAAGTTCCCAAAACTGCTAAAGGGAAACTTGATCCTGTAAATTTTCCTTTATTTGCATCTGAATATTTTCCTATTCTTGGACCTAAAATTAAAACAGCAGATAGTGCAATCCATCCTCCAACAGAATGAACTATTGTGCTTCCTGCAAAATCAACGAATCCTATATCTGTCAGCCATCCAGTTGTTTTAACTTGGCCTGTAACAGCAAGTAATTGCCTTGTTGCATCGATATTATTTAGATAACTCGAAGACCACGCCCAATGACCAACAATTGGATATATAATTCCGGTAGCAATAATTGTAATTATTAAATATCCATTAAATTTCATTCTTTCAGCAACAGCACCTGATACAATTGTTGCTGCTGTTGCAACAAACATTGCTTGGAATACAAAATATGTCATGTATTCAGCCTGATCTGTTTTAAAAAAGAATAAATCAGTTCCAAAATAGCCATTAAAACTTTTTCCAAACATCAAGCCAAAACCAAATAGCCAGAAAATTACAACTGCAAGACCAAAGTCAGCAGCATTTTTAAGGGCAACGTTAATGCTATTTTTGTGCCTTGAAAGACCTGTTTCCATACACATAAAGCCTGCTTGCATAATGAAAACAAGAATTGCACAATCTATAACCCAAAGGGTATCAACAAATGATTTTACTGATTCCAGATCAACACTCTCCATCTTTTCCTCTAAGTTATTATAAAAAAGTATACATCATAGATAATAGATGCTCAAAATAGGTTATTACTCTTTTTTCTTCCAAATATAATAGAATATATAAGGTGATACAGCTGGGACTATCCCAAACCAAAACCATTCATCCCATCTAAAGCTTTTATCTAGCATTGGACTTTTTAATCCATTCCACCATGTTAAATATCCAATTAGTATTATCCAAGCTAAACTTATAGTTAAATAAATTTTAACATTTTTTGGTAATCCACCCGAGATTACTACTTTTACTTTTTCTAAAATTTCTTGATAGTTCATTAGATATTTAGCAATTAGTTCTAACGAAAGTACCTAAAGCTGTCATAGTAATTTCACAATTACCACCATTTTCTTTTGCAAAAACTTTATAATTTGTTGCATCATTAGCAATACAAAGCTCATATCCCATTTCTTGAGTAATACTATCCGTTCCACCTAATAAATTAGTTTCTATCCCTGTTGAAGTCGAAGATGTTGGTGAG
>CACLYQ010000030.1 GCA_902611175.1 uncultured Pelagibacteraceae bacterium | reverse complement strand
TGCTATTAAATATGCATCAAAACTAAAAAAAGAAATATTTAATAGTTTAGTTAGCTATGGAAATAATACTAGTGATTTAAAAGAGACAATTGAATTTATATTAAGTAGAAATAAATAAATGCAGAATTATAAATATTTAAAAAATATTAATTTTCCCTCAGATATAAAAAAACTTAATAATGAAGAATTAAAAATTTTATCAGATGAAGTAAGGAGTGAAATGATCGAAGCCGTCTCAAAAACTGGTGGTCATTTAGGTGCAGGTTTAGGTGTTGTAGAATTAACAGTAGCACTACATCATGTTTTTGACACCCCAAAGGACAAATTGATATGGGATGTTGGCCATCAATCATACCCTCATAAAATTTTAACAGGAAGAAAAGATAAAATACGAACTTTAAGACAAGGAAGTGGATTATCTGGTTTTACAAAGCGATCAGAAAGTGAATTTGACCCTTTTGGTGCAGCTCATAGTTCTACCTCTATTTCTGCTGGACTTGGTATTGCAACAGCAAATAAATTATCAAATAAATCAGATCAGGTTATAGCAGTTATTGGAGATGGCGCCATGAGTGCAGGAATGGCATATGAAGCTATGAATAATGCTGGTGACTCAAAAACAAAAATGATCGTAATTTTGAATGACAATGATATGTCAATCGCAAAACCAGTTGGTGCAATGAAATCTTATCTTGCTAAAATTTTTTCAGGTAAAATTTATTTTAGTTTCAGAGAAACAGTAAAAATGATTATTTCATCCTTTTCAAAAAGATTTAGCAAAAAGGCTGGAAAGGCTGAAGATTTTTTGAGATCGGCTGTTACAGGTGGCACATTATTTAATTCATTAGGCTTTTACTATGTAGGACCAATTGATGGTCATAATATTGATATTTTGCTTCCAATTTTAAAAAATGCAAAAGAAAGTAATCACAATGGCCCAATACTAATTCATATAAAAACTCAAAAAGGTAAAGGATATAGTTTTGCTGAAAAATCTCATGATAAATATCATGGAGTTACAAAATTTGATGTTCAAACTGGAGTACAACAAAAATCGACAACTAAAACTCCTGCTTTTACAAAAGTATTTGCAAATACGTTAATTGAGCATGCGAAGAAAGACAGTAAAATTATAGGTATTACTGCAGCCATGCCATCTGGAACTGGAATGGACGCATTTGGAAAAACTTTTCCAGAAAGGACTTTTGATGTTGGAATTGCTGAACAACATGCAGTTACATTTGCCGCAGGCTTAGCAACAGAAGGTTATAAGCCTTATGCAGCAATTTATTCAACATTTCTACAAAGAGCTTATGATCAGGTAGTTCATGATGTTGCAATTCAAAGTTTACCGGTAAGATTTGCTATCGATAGAGCTGGTTTAGTTGGTGCCGATGGAGCAACTCATGCAGGTGCTTTTGATATTACATATTTATCAACTTTACCTAATTTTATTGTAATGGCAGCAAGTGATGAAGCAGAATTAGTAAGAATGGTTAATACATCAGTAGATATTAACAATCAACCCTGTGCATTTAGATATCCAAGAGGAAATGGAATAGGTTTAGAATTGCCAGATATAAACGAAAAAATAGATATTGGAAAAGGTAGAGTTATTAGCGAAGGAAAGAAAGTTGTTCTAGTAAGTTTTGGAAATAGATTAAAAGAATGTCTATTGGCTGAGGAAAGTTTAAAAAAAATGGGAATCAATCCAACAATTATAGATGCTAGATTTGCAAAACCACTAGATGAAAATCTCATGTGGCAAGTTGCAACAAATCATGAAGTGCTAATTACATTAGAAGAAGGTTCCATTGGAGGTTTTGGAGCTCATGTAAATCATTTCTTAAATGAAAAGAATTTATTAGATAAAAATTTAAAATTTAGATCTATGATTTTACCTGACAAATTCTTAGACCAAGATAAACCAGAAGAAATGTATAAAGAAGCTGGTCTAGATGCTAAATCTATTGAAACAAAGGTTTTAGAAACTTTAAATTCTAAAGTTGTAATAAAAAAAACTAATTAATTACCACATTGAGCTTTATTCATTAAATAGTGATCAAGAAGTACACAATGCATCATTGCTTCACCTATAGGCACTGCTCTAATTCCTACACATGGATCATGTCTGCCAGTGACTGAAATTGAAGTATTTTTTCCAAATTTATTAATTGTTTTTCTTTGAGAAAGAATTGACGAAGTCGGTTTTACTGCAAATGAAACTATTATTTCTTGACCACTGGAAATTCCCCCAAGAATTCCTCCTGCATTATTTGATTTAAATTTTGTTTTCTTTCCTGTTTGGGACATTTCATCAGAATTCTGTTCACCGGAAAGTTGAGCAGAGTTCATTCCTGATCCTATATTTACACCTTTTACAGCGTTAATACTCATCATAGCTGATGCCAAATCCATATCTAACTTAGAATAAATTGGAGCTCCCAATCCGACAGGCACACCTCTTGCTCTCACTTCAATAATAGCCCCACATGATGAGCCAGCTTTTCTTATCCCAAGTAAATATTTTTCCCATAATTTTAAAACTGTTTTATCAGGGCAAAATAAAGGGTTTTTTGCAATGAATTTGTCATTCCATTTTTCTGAGTCACATCCTAGTATTCCTAATTGTGTTACTGCTCCAATTACACTGTATTTTTTCCCAATAATATTTTGTAAAACTTGTTTTGCTATTGCCCCTGCTGCCACTCTTGAGGCAGTCTCTCTTGCTGATTGTCTGCCTCCACCTCTATAATCTCTAATTCCATATTTTTTAAAGTATGTATAATCAGCATGACCAGGTCTAAATTTATCTTTAATTTTTTTATAATCCTTAGAACGCATATCTTTATTAAATATAATCATCGAGATGGGTGTACCAGTTGTTTTACCCTCAAATGTCCCTGATAAAATTTCCACTCTATCATCCTCTTTTCTTTGGGTTGTGAATTTAGACTGACCAGGCTTCCTTTTATTTAATTCTAACTGAATGTCTTTAATATTAAGCTTGATATTTGGAGGACATCCATCAACAACACATCCTATTGCTGGACCATGAGATTCTCCCCATGTAGTAAATCGAAAAAATTTTCCAAATGTATTAAAAGACATTATATTATTATATAAATTATTTTGGTTAAATTATGAACGAAAAAAATTCTTTAGGGTTGGATAAATGCTTTGGTGAGCTTGATAATCCAATATTATTATTCACTGAATGGTATAATGAGGCAAAGAAAACTGAAATAAATGATCCAAATGCATTAGCTCTAGGCACTATTGACGAAAAAGGTTATCCGAATGTAAGAATGGTATTGCTCAAAGATTATGGAGAAGATGGATTTGTTTTTTACACTAACTTTAATAGCAATAAGGGAAACTCTATAAAGCAGAATCCAAACATTTCGATGTGCTTTCATTGGAAAAGTCTACTTAGACAAATCCGTATAGTTGGATCAGCACAAAAAGTTTCAGATGAAGAAGCCGATAATTATTATAATTCCAGAAGTTATGGAAGTAGAATTGGTGCATGGGCATCAAATCAAAGTTCAATTTTAAAAGATAGAGAAGAACTAAACCAATCAATAAAAAAATTTAAAGATCTCTATAAAGATGAAAATAATGTTCCAAGACCTGATCATTGGTCAGGATGGAGGTTAAAACACCACGAAATTGAATTTTGGTTAGATGGTGAAAATAGAATTCACGAAAGACTAAAATATATTAAAGAAAATAATGATTGGAAAAAAATTCTCTTATCGCCTTAAAATTTTCTATTAATACTAAAAGAAGTTAAATTTTTAAGTATAGTTTTTTCTTCACAATCTTGAAATATACTTAATGAATTTGATGCTAAACTTATATAGTGTTGCGCTTTTTTGTAACACTCATTGATTATATTATATTTTTTTACCAATGTTAGCACAAAGTCAAATTGCTCTTTAGATCTGATATTTTGTTTAAATATTTTTTTTAAAACTAATTTTTCATCTGAAGATAATTTTTGATTTAATAAAATAATTGGCAATGTTACTTTGCCCTCGAAGAAATCTTTCCCTATCTCTTTACCAAACATTTTTAATTCTGAGTTATAGTCAAGTGTGTCATCTGCAATCTGAAATGTTAATCCAAGATTCTTTCCATAGAACTCGAGTGCAACTTTAAATTTATTTTCTTTATCAGTAATTATTGATCCAACTTTTGAAGACGCTGAAAATAAGGCTGCAGTTTTAGAGGAAATTATATTTAAATATGTTTCTTCCAACATTTCAGTGTCACCCTTATGTTGTAATTGCAAAACTTCTCCTTGAGCAATAGTTGACGATGTAGAAGATAGAAGTTTTAACACTTCAATACTTCCATCCTCAACCATCATTTCAAAACATCTACTTAATAAATAGTCCCCAACAAGTATTGATGACTGATTCCCCCAAATTTTATTTGTAGTTTTTTTGCCTCTTCTTAAATCCGCACTATCAATTACGTCATCATGCATAAGAGTTGCTGCGTGTATAAGTTCAACACATGCAGCTAGGTTTACATCTCTACTTCCTTTTGTGTATCCACACAATTTAGCACATTCCAAAGTAAGCAATGCTCTTAATTTTTTACCACCGCTAGTCATGTGATAAGCAGTCATTTCTTTAACTAGCTCAACTTTACTATCTAATTTATAGGAAATTTTATCTTCAACTAAACTAAGTTTTTCATCAACAGAATTTAACAAATCTGTGTATGCATTAGTTATTTGCTTTCTTAATTGAACCACTGATCCCATAAATTCAAAATATTACATTAAGTTTATTAATATACTTATCAATTGACGCACCTATTTCTTCAACTATAAGTAGCTTTATAAATAAGTAAAATTTTTATAATCATTTGTATGTTCTCATTTTTAAAAAAAAAAAAAATTGTCAGTCATTTAAGGCTTACTGGTGTAATTGGAAATGTTGGAAAGTTTAAACAAGGAATAGAATATTCCTCTCAAGAAGAAATAATAAAAAAAGCTTTTTCAGTAAAAAAAGCAGAAGCAATTGCAATTTCAATTAATTCACCAGGCGGCTCACCAGTTCAGTCACATTTAATATATAAATTTATTAGAGAACAATCTAAGAAAAATAAAAAAAAAGTATTAGTTTTTGCGGAAGATGTTGCTGCATCTGGAGGCTATCTAATTGCATGCGCAGGTGATGAGATTTATGCTAATGCAAGTTCTATAATCGGATCAATAGGAGTAATTTATTCTTCTTTTGGTTTTAAAGATTTAATTCAAAAAATTGGTGTTCAAAGAAGGGTTTACACAGCCGGAAAAAATAAAAGTACTCTAGATCCTTTTTTAGATGAGAAAGAAGAGGACATTCAAAGATTAAAAAATATTCAACTGGAACTTCACCAAGAATTTATTAATGTTGTAGAGGAAAGTAGATCAACAAAATTAAACAAAACTGATGTTGAACTTTTTTCTGGAGAATTTTGGTCTGGCAGAACATCCTTAAAACTTGGTTTGATAGATGGAATAGGGAATGCTGAACAAATACTAAGAGAAAAATTTGGTGAAGATGTTGAAATTAAAAAATTTGAAAAGTCTAAAGGGTGGCTTGCCAAAAAACTTTCGTCTTCAGAAGACCATGCAGATAAATTGATTAGCGTTCTAGAAGAAAGATCTATTTGGCAAAAATATGGTTTCTAAAAAAAAAACAAAAAATTTAAAATCATTTATTTCTTTTCAGGATACAATTTTAAATCTACAAAAGTACTGGTCAAAAAAAGGTTGTGTTATTTTACAACCATATGATTTAGAAGTTGGAGCAGGAACATTTCA
>CACLYQ010000029.1 GCA_902611175.1 uncultured Pelagibacteraceae bacterium | reverse complement strand
AAATTGAAAACTTGGTGTTTCTTACAAACTATAGGGATAAATATTTAGATACAAAATATAAAAAAAAAAAAAAAAAAAAAAAAACAAAAATTTTTATCAAATGTTCAAAAAGCTAAAAATTATATTAAAATAGGAGATATCTTCCAGGTTGTTTTAAGTCAAAGGTTTGAGAGAGAATTAAGTAAAAGCCCAATAGAAATTTACAAAAAGCTAAGGAAAACAAACCCATCTCCGTTCATGTATTTTTTTAATTTTAAGGATTTTCAGATCATTGGTGCAAGTCCAGAAATACTAGTAAGGTTAAGAAATAATAAAGTTACCATTAGACCAATTGCTGGAACAAGACCCAGGGGTAAGAACAAAAAACAAGATTTATTTTTTGAAAAAGATTTACTTAATGACAAAAAAGAGCTGTCTGAACATTTAATGCTTCTAGATTTAGGAAGAAATGATACTGGAAAAGTATCAAAGATCAATACTGTAAAAGTGACTGAAAGTTTTTCAATAGAAAGATATTCTCATGTGATGCATATTGTATCAAATGTTGAAGGAGTTTTTAATAATAAATACTCAAAATTTGAAACTATGTTGTCTGGATTTCCAGCTGGAACGGTATCTGGTGCACCAAAAATTAGAGCAATGGAAATTATAGATGAACTAGAGACAACTAAAAGAAAAGTCTATGCTGGTGGGATTGGATATTTTTCAGCAAATGGTGAATTTGATACATGTATTGCTCTTAGAACTGCAGTAGCTAAAAACAATAAATTTTATGTTCAGTCAGGAGCTGGAATTGTTGCTGATAGTAAACCACAAAATGAATACCTTGAGACAGTTAATAAAGCGAAGGCATTATTAAAAGCAATTGAATAATTATGAAAATAATTTTAATTGATAACTATGATAGTTTTACATTTAACTTGTATCATTACATATCCAAGTATTGCTCAAATGTAGACGTAGTAAGAAATGATAAAATTAACTCAAAAAGAATATTAAAAAAAAAATATAATAAAATTGTGATCTCACCTGGCCCAGGAAACCCTGATCAAGCTGGAAACTGTCTTTCAATAGTAAATGAATTATATAATAAAATTCCGATACTTGGTGTTTGTCTAGGTCATCAAATTATAGGACAAGTATTTGGATCTAAGATTATTCAAGCTAAAGAATTAGTTCATGGAAAAACAAGTAAAATTATTTCTAAAAATAGAGGTATTTTAAAAGGAATACCAAAAATATTTGAGGCAACTAGATACCATAGTTTAATAATTAATGAAAAGACACTTTCTAAAGATCTAGAAATTACTGCTATGACTTCAGATGGAATTATAATGGGTGTTAAACATAGAATTTATGATGTTCATGGAGTACAATTTCATCCTGAAAGTATAAAGACTAAGTACGGTTTAAAAATTTTGAAAAATTTTATTAAGTAAATGGAAAAATATTTACAAAAACTTGAATTAAATGAAAATTTAACATTAAAGGAAAGTATTGGTGCTTTTGAAATTTTAATGAATGGAAAAGCTAGTGACAATCAAATATATGATTTTTTAACTTTACTCTCTAAAAAAGGCGAAGTTTCAACAGAAATAGCAGGTGGTGTTTCGGTACTTAGAAATAAGGCGAAAAGAGTTAATGTTGATGACTGTATAGATACCTGTGGAACAGGTGGTGATGGCAAGGATACATTAAACATATCTACTGCTTCGGCATTATTACTCTCAAGTATGGGTATTAATGTGGCAAAACATGGTAATAAAGCAGTTTCATCAAAATGTGGATCTGCAGATGTTTTGGAAGAATTAAATATAAATATCAACTTGGAACCCAAAGATATTGAAAATCAAATTAAAAAGAGTCATTTTGGATTTATGTTTGCTCCAAATTATCATAATGCAATGAAATATGTTGGCCCAACAAGAAAAAAAATTGGGAAAAGAACTATTTTTAACATGATTGGACCTTTAAGTAGTCCAGCTAATGTAGATAGACAAATTGTGGGAGTTTTTGATAAAAAACTGCTTGATATATTTGCTAATGCTTTGAAAGATTTAAATATTAAATATGCTTGGATTGTTAACAGCAACGATGGTTTGGATGAAATATCGCCATATGATAAAACTGTAGTTAAACAATTAAGGAAAGGGGAAATTAACGAAATGATTATTGATCCTAAAGAATTAAATGTAAATACTGAAGGGTTTGATAAGATAGTTGGTAGAGATGCAAAATTTAATTCACAAAAAATTATAGATATATTTAGAGGAAATGATAATGACTTCTCTAAAGCTGTATCTTTGAATGCTGCAGCTGGTTTAATAATATCCGAAAGAGAAGATAATTTTAAACATGCCTATGAAAAAGCAAGAGATCATTTACTATCAGGAAAAACATATTTACATTTAGAGAACTTGAGAAATGCCTGAGAACATATTAGAAAAAATAATTAATAAAAAAAGAGACAAAATTCAAATTTTGAAAAAAGAGTTATCAATGAGTTACCTTAATGATAAAATTTCGGAACTAAAAAATTATATAAATTTTAAAGAAAAAATTCTGAATAATATAAATCATGATAAAATCTCTATTATTGCAGAGATTAAAAAAGCCAGTCCATCAGCTGGTATAATTATTGAAAATTATAATCCTGTTAAAATTGCTGATATATATTTTAAAAATAATGCAACTTGCTTGTCAGTCTTAACTGAAGAAGAATTTTTTTTGGGAAACTTAATTCATATTAATAAAATTAAACAAAATATAAATTTACCTATTTTATGTAAGGATTTTTTTGTTGATAAATTTCAAGTTCATCTTTCTAGGAGTTATGGAGCTGATGCTATTTTAATAATTTTAGCAGGCGTTGATGAAAAAACTGCAGATGAATTATATGAAGAAGCTGAAAAACTTAAAATGTCTGTTATTGTTGAAGTTCATACTGCTGAAGAGGCCAAAAAATCTTTAAAGTACAAAGATGCATTAATAGGGATAAATAATAGAAATTTAAAAACACTAAAAACAGATATAAATACAACTTATGATATTCATAATGTTTTAATTAACCATGAAGGACCTTTAATTTCAGAGAGTGGAATAAAAAGCAAAGAAGACATTTTAAAAATAGCCTCAGAAACTAAAATAAAAACATTTCTGATAGGTGAATCATTTTTAAAAAATTTAGAAAATAACAACATTTTTTCTATTTTATAAAAAAAATGTTGAGTTTATTAGGGTTTTAACTCTTGTTTAATTGAAAGAACTTTTATAGAACATCGTGTACACAGTTTGTTCTATGTTAACAAAAAAACAAAAAAACCTACTTTTATTTATCAACAAAAAGTTGAGATCTAGTGGTGTATCTCCCTCTTACGAAGAAATGAAAGAATCCCTTAATTTAAAGTCTAAATCTGGAATTCATAGGTTAATTAGTGCCTTAGAGGAAAGAGGATTTATTAAAAGATTAGCTCATAAAGCAAGAGCTTTAGAAGTCATTAAGTTGCCCGAAACAGCTTCAGCAAATGATATTTATAATAGTTTTTCACCAAGTGTAATTAGAGGTGGACTTGATGAAAGTTCAAATCGGAATAATTCTGACGAAAATGAAATTCCTGTATTAGGTAAAATTGCTGCGGGTACACCTGTTGAAGCAATTCAAAACGAAGTTTCTAGAATACCTTTGCCTTCTAATATTGAGAAAAATGGAGAATTTTTTGGACTAAAAGTTCAAGGAGATTCAATGATTGAGGCAGGAATAAATGATGGTGATACGGTAATTTTGAAAAAAGTAGATACAGCTGAAAATGGAAAAATAGTAGTCGCGTTAATTGACGATCACGAAGCAATGCTAAAAAGAATAAGAAGAAAAGGTAAGACCGTAGCATTGGAAAGCGCTAATAGAAATTACGAAACTAAAATTTTCGGTCCTGATAGAGTTAAAGTTCAAGGAATTCTAGTATCTTTATATAGAAACTTTTCGTAAAATAGTCTAAATAAATCTGATGAAAACTGTAGCAACTAGATTTGCTCCATCACCAACTGGACCTTTACATATTGGAGGAGTGAGAACAGCATTATTCAATTGGCTTTATTCAAAAAATAAAGGCGGAAAATTTTATCTGAGAATAGAGGATACAGATAAAGAAAGGTCTAAAAACAAGTTCAAAAATCAAATAATTAATTCCTTAAAATGGATAGGAATTAATTACGAAGATAGTGAATATATTCAATCAGATAAAATAGACGATCATATTAATGTGGCTAATGAATTGTTAAAAAAAGGTTTGGCTTATAAATGTTATTGTTCTAGTGAAGAAATTGAAGAGCAGAAAAAAAGGGCAAAACAAAAAAAAATACCATATATTTATAATAGAAAATGGAGAGATAAAAGTGAAACTGAAGTTCCAAAAGAAATTAAACCTGTAATCAGATTTAAAAGTAAGATTGAGGGAAAATCTATCTTAAAAGATTTGGTCCAGGGAAATATAGAAATTGAAAATAATACTATTGAAGACTTTGTTATATTAAGAGCAGATGGATCACCCACATATAATTTATCAGCATCAGTAGATGATCATTTAATGGGAATGACACATATAATTAGAGGTGATGATCATAAAATAAATACATTCAAACAAATGCAAATTTATGATGCTATGAATTGGAAAGTGCCATTTTTTGCTCACATTCCGCTAATTCATACTATTGAAGGAAAAAAACTATCAAAAAGAGATAATGCATCAACTTTAGATGATTATTCAAAAATTGGAATAATGCCAAATGCTCTTAGAAACTATCTTCTGAGATTAGGATGGTCATACAAAGATAAGGAAATTTTTGATTTAGAGGAAAGTATCAAATACTTTAATTTAGAAGGAATCGGAAAATCACCCTCAAAATTAGATATTGGCAGAATTTATTCAATGAATGAACATTATATAAAGAATACTGAAGAAAATGATCTATTTAATTTTTTAATAGTTTATTGCGAGACTTTTCAAGAAAAGATACCTGATTTGGCAAAGAAAAAAATTCAAAATTCATTACATTTTTTAAAAAATAAAGCGAAAACTTTGGAAGATATTTACAAAAATTCAAAGTTTTTAATAAATGACAAAATACAAATAGAAAAAGACGATAAAAAACTTTTAGACGAAAAATCTATTAAAATTATTAAATTATTTAATGATGATATTAATAAATTATCAGATTTTACCAGAGAAACACTGGAACCAATAATTAATGACCTAATAAAAAATAATAATACAAATTTTAAAGGAGTTGGACAACCACTAAGAATATGTCTTACAGGATCAAAGTTTGGACCGGGTATATATGATATATTATGTGCTCTTGGTAAAGAGGAAGTCTCAAAAAGATTATCTCAAATAAGATAACAAAATATTGGAAGCTTCATTACTTGATGAAGTGTTAGATTTTAATTTCTCAATAGTTTTCTTAACTTGTTTTAATTGTTCATTTATAAGTTCAGGTTTTTTTAGTAAATAATTAACTGTTTTATATATTTCATATGAGTTACATTCTCTTTGTAAAAGTTCAGGAATAATTTCTTTATTATTAATAATATTTATCATATTTGCGAATTTTATTTTTAAAAATAATTTAGCTATAAAAAAATTTAGAAAATTCATTTTATAGATTATTATTGATGGTATACCATATTTACAAACTTCAAGAGAAACTGTTCCGGATTTAACAATTGCAAAAATAGACTTTTTAATTGCAGCATTTTTTATATTTTCATTTGAAATAAGATCAACATTTTCTAAATTATTTTTTTTAATGATTTGAGATAAATACTCTTTAGAATCTTCAGTTGCATGGAAAATATAATTATAATTATTTTTTTCTATGTTCATTTTTTTTATAAACTCAATAAGTATAGGCACATGTGATTTCAATTCAGACAATCTACTACCAGGAAAAATTGAAATTATTTTTCCCTTTAATAATTCATTAACTTCAATCTTTTCATGATTTTTTTTATCTAATATTGGGTGACCAACAAATGTATTTTTTATTTTTTCCTTATCAAAATATTTCTTTTCAAAATCAAATAATAAAAGAATGTGATCTAAAAAACTTTTCATTTTTTTTACTCTACCCTCTCTCCATGCCCAAATTTTAGGTGAAATAAAATGAATAGTTTTGATATCTGGTTTTTTAAATTTAATTATTTTTGAAACACGTAGAGTAAAATCAGGACTATCAACGCTAAATAAAATATCAGGACTGA
>CACLYQ010000028.1 GCA_902611175.1 uncultured Pelagibacteraceae bacterium | reverse complement strand
CTGAAACTAGGAATATTGAAACAAATAGTTTAATTAATAAAAAAATAATCATAGCTTTAAAGAATAAATTAAAAGTAATTTTTTGTTTTGGAGAAACTTTGTCAGAAAAAAAGAAAAACAAAACTCACACTATTATAAAAAATCAAATCAAAGAATGCACAAAATCTGTGGTTAATATAAATAATATTATTTTTGCATATGAACCTAGATGGTCGATAGGTACAGGTAAAATTCCTAAAATAAGCGAGTTGAATAAAATTTTTTCACACATTAAAAAAACAATTATTTCATTAAAAAAAAAAGGTAAAAAAAAATTAATCTATGGAGGATCAGTAAATCCATCAAATATTAGTGATTTAATAAATATTAAAGACTCTTCTGGTTTCTTAATTGGGAATGCTTCTTTAAGTGAAAAAAAATTTATTGATATAATAAAAAAATCGACTATCTAGAAACAGTGGAAAATATATTACTTATATTAAACATAATTCTTGCAGCTATTTTAGTAGTTTTAGTATTAATTCAGAAATCTGAGGGAGGTGCTTTAGGTATAGGCGTATCTCAAGAAAGTTTTATGTTTTCAAGAACTGCAGGAAATTTTCTTACAAAAACTACAGCAATTGTGGCAACATTGTTTATTATATGTAGTTTGGCCTTAACAATAATCTCAAGAACCGACATAACATCTACAGATTCGGTACTAGATAAGGTCGAGGAAACTGACGATACACCAGCAATTCCAGAAAATAATAATTAATACTTTCAATTTTATTATTAAGGGTCTATAAGATAATTCCATGGCGCGTTATATCTTTGTCACTGGCGGCGTGGTATCATCACTTGGTAAAGGACTATCCTCTGCATCTCTTGCATATTTATTAAAGTCTCAGGGATATAAAGTCAGATTACGTAAAATGGATCCTTATTTAAATGTTGATCCAGGAACTATGAGCCCATTTCAGCACGGAGAGGTATTTGTTACTGATGATGGTGCTGAGACTGATTTAGATTTAGGACATTACGAAAGATTTACTAATATTTCATCAAAACAATCGGATAACATTACCACAGGTAAAATTTATAGTGATGTAATTAAAAAAGAAAGACAAGGTGGATATTTAGGTAAGACAGTTCAAGTTATACCGCATATTACTGATAGAATTAAAAAATTTATTAGCAAAGACATTAGTAACGAAGATTTTGTAATTTGTGAAATAGGTGGAACTGTTGGTGATATAGAGAGCCTACCATTTTTAGAAGCTATAAGACAATTCTCTAATGATCATGGAAGGTCAAGAACATTATTTATTCATTTAACATTAGTGCCTTTCATGAAATCTTCAGATGAGATAAAAACAAAACCTACACAACATAGCGTTAAAGAATTAAGAAGTATCGGTATACAGCCAGATATTGTTATTTGTAGATCGGAACAACCTATACCAATTGAACAAAGAAAAAAAATATCTTTATTTTGTAACGTTGATATAGAGAATGTTATTGAGACTGTCGATGTTAAAACAATTTATGAAGCACCAATTAGTTTTTATAACCAAAAATTAGATAAACAAGTATTAAAATATTTTAAAATAAAATCAAAAAAGAAACCCAATTTAAATCCATGGAAAACTATTACCTCTACTGTTCTAAAAAATAATAAAGCTATTAACATTGGTATAATAGGTAAATACGTAAACTTAAAAGATGCTTATAAATCTTTAGATGAAGCATTAACACACGGTGGCATAGCAAATAATATAAAAGTTAATTTGGTAAGAATTGAGTCTGATAAACTAAAAAAAAATGAAATAAGCAAAAGACTTAAGAGTGTTTCTGGAGTATTAATACCAGGTGGATTTGGTAAAAGAGGAACCGAGGGGAAGATTGCTGCAATTAAATACGCGAGAGAAAAAAAAATACCTTTTTTTGGTATTTGTTTTGGAATGCAAATGGCAATCATCGAATTTGCTAGAAACAAATTAAATCAAAAAAATGCTGGTTCTACAGAGTTTGATAAAAAATGTTTTCCTGTTATTGGATTAATCCACGAATGGAATCGAAATGGAAAAGTGTTTAAGGGCACTGAAAAAAATTTAGGTGGGACAATGAGATTGGGGCTTTATACAGCTAAATTAAAAAATAATTCTGCCATAAAAAAGATTTACAAATCAAATGAAATAAAAGAAAGACACAGACATAGATATGAAGTTAATAATAACCAAAAATCAAAATTTGAAAAAAAAGGATTAATATTTTCCGGTATGTCCCCAGATAATAAATTACCTGAAATAATTGAATTAAAAAATCATCCCTGGTTTATCGGTGTTCAATTTCATCCAGAGTTTAAATCAAGACCATTGTCACCACATCCATTATTCAAATCATTTATAAAAGCTTCAAAAAATTATCATGGAAAATAGAATTGTTAAGTGTCAGGATATAAATATATCTAACTTAAATAAAATTTGTTTAATAGCAGGACCTTGTCAATTAGAAACTGAGCAACATGCTTTAGATATGGCAGGGGAAATTAAAAATATTACTGACAAATATAATATTGGATTTATATACAAAACATCATTTGATAAAGCTAATCGTACAAGCCTTAAAGGTAAAAGAGGAGCTGGATTAGAGAAATCTTTACCAGTTTTTGACAAAATAAAAAAACAAATAAAAGTTCCTGTGCTAACCGATATTCATACCGAGGAGCAATGTTTAATTGTTGCACCGCACATAGATGTTTTGCAAATCCCTGCATTTTTATGTCGACAAACAGATTTATTGGTTGCTGCTGCAAAAACAAAAAAAATTATTAATGTAAAAAAGGGACAGTTTTTAGCTCCATGGGATATGATAAATGTAACAAAAAAAATATCGGAGTCAGGGAATAATAATATTCTTGTAACAGAGAGAGGGGCTAGTTTTGGATATAACACTTTAGTAACAGATATGAGATCAATACCTATAATGGCAAAAAATGGTTATCCAATTGTTTTTGATGCAACTCATTCAGTTCAGCAACCAGGTGGTCAAGGTGATAAAAGTGGTGGACAAAGAGAATTTGTTGAACATTTATCTCGAGCAGCTGTCGCAGTTGGTGTAGCTGCAATTTTTATAGAAACACATCAGGATCCTGATAATGCTCCTTCTGATGGACCAAATATGGTCCCACTTAAAAAATTAGATAATCTTGTAAATCAGATAGTTGAAATAGATAATCTAATAAAAAAAATAAATGTCTAAAATTTCCAAAATTATTGCGAGACAAGTTTTTGATAGTAGAGGAAATCCGACTATAGAAACAGAAGTATTTGTGAAAAATGTTAGTGCTTCAGCAATTTGTCCTTCTGGTGCATCAACTGGAACTTATGAAGCTTTTGAAAAAAGAGATATAAATAATAAAAAATATCTTGGAAAAAGTGTTTTAAAACCTGTTGAATTTATAAATAAGGTAATATCTAATAAGTTAAAAAATTTTAATGTTCATCAACAAGAAAAAATAGATAATTTACTAATAAGGCTTGATGGCACAAAACAAAAAAAAAGAGTTGGAGCTAATGCAATTCTTTCAGTTTCAATAGCAGTTAAAAAATTATCATCTAAAATTAAAAAAATTCCAATTTATAAAAACTTACTAATAAATAAAAATTTTAGATTACCTTACCCTTTAATGAATATAATTAATGGAGGTGCACATGCAAATAATGGCCTCAGAATTCAAGAGTTTATGATAAGACCAGATAAAGCAAAATCTTTTTCTGAGGGCGTTAGAATGTGTTTTATTGTTATTAATAAATTAAGAGATTTAATTAAGAAGATGGGTCATTCCACTTCTGTAGGAGATGAAGGTGGATTCGCTCCAATGATAAATGATAATGAAAGTGCACTAAAACTTATAGTAAAAGCTATAAATTTGTCAGGTTTTAAAAATGGAAAAGATGTAGCTATATGTTTGGATGTTGCAGCAAATGAGTTGCTTAAAAACAAAAAATATTCAATTCACTCTAAAAAACATACTAGTGTAGACAAATCTATAGATAATTATCTTAAACTAATAAATAAATATAAAATTAAGTCTATAGAAGATCCATTTGGTGAAAATGATTGGTCAGCCTGGACAAAACTTTTGAATAAAACAAAAAATAAAATCCAAATTGTTGGAGATGACCTTTTTGTTACAAATTTAGAACGATTGAAAATTGGCTTTTTAAATATTTCAGCTAATTCAATATTAATTAAATTAAACCAAATCGGTACTTTAACAGAAACGCTTGAAGTTATAAAATTTGCAAAATTAATTGGTTATAAAACTATAATATCACATAGATCTGGAGATAGCGAAGATACATTTATTGCAGATTTTGCCATAGGAACTGATTCTAATCAGATTAAAACTGGGTCATTAGCTAGATCAGAGAGAGTTTCGAAATACAATCAATTATTGAGAATTGAGCATGAGCTTGGAAAAAAATCTAAAATGCATATTATAGATTAATGTTTAGTAAAATAAAAAAAAATTACTTTATTTTAATTGCAACTTTCCTATTTACTTATTTTTTTTTTAATCTTTTAAGTGGAGATAGAGGTTTAATTTCGTATTTAAATAAGAAAGAACTTTATAAAGAACTGAATATTGAACAAAATAAGTTACGAAACAAAATTCAAGATTTAGAGCATAAAAACTCATTATTAACAAAAAACATAGACCTTGATTTTATTGAAATTTTAATCCGAGACAAATTTTTATTTGGAAAAGATGGAGAGACTACCTATATAATAAAGCGAGATGGACAAAATTAGACCAAGACACCCCGAAAAAGTTAAAAATCAAGTTAATCCAATTAAAAAGAAACCTGCTTGGATCAGATCTAAACTATCAGACAGTAAGGAATTTTTTTTAACCAAAACAGTAGTTAATCAACACAATTTAGTTACTGTTTGCCAAGAAGCAAATTGTCCGAATATTACTGAATGTTGGAGTAAACGACATGCAACATTTATGATTATGGGTGATACTTGCACAAGAGCTTGTGCTTTTTGTGATGTTAAAACTGGGAAACCTACAAAATTGGATCAATTTGAACCAATAAAAATAGCAAATGCTGTCAAAAAATTAAATTTAAGACATGTTGTAATTACATCTGTTGATAGAGATGATTTACCTGATGGTGGATCTACTCATTTTAAAGAAGTCATAGAAGCTACTAGAAAAAAAAATCCTAATACTACAATAGAAGTTTTAACACCAGATTTTCTTAGAAAAGGCGACTCTTATAAAATTATTTTAAATGCGAACCCTGATGTTTTTAATCATAATATTGAAACTGTTCCAAGACTCTATGTAAAGGTTAGACCTGGTGCTAGATATTTTTCATCTTTAGAACTTCTTAAAAATGCAAAAAAAAATAATAAACAAGTTTTTACTAAGTCAGGTATAATGGTTGGTTTGGGTGAGGAAAAAGATGAAGTGATCCAAGTAATGGATGATTTGAGATCTGCAGAAGTTGATTTTTTAACAATTGGTCAATACCTTCAACCAACAGTAAAACACCATCCTTTAGATAGATATTATCATCCTGATGAATTTAAAAATTTTGAAAAAATAGCAAAGTCAAAGGGTTTTTTATTAGTTTCATCTTCTCCATTGACTAGGTCTTCTTATCATGCTGATGAAGATTTTGCCAAATTAAAACAAAACAAACACAATTAAATTAATGCCAAAAGCTTCTGTAACGCGGTTAATAGAACGCGATAAAAAAACACTTATAAATTTTGTTTTAGATATTGAAAAGTATCCAGAATTTATTCCTTTTTGTATAGATTCTAAGGTTTATGAAAAAAAAGAAGAATTTGATTCTATAAACATTATTGCAGATTTAACTATTGGAAAAAAACCTTTTACAGACACTTATAAAAGTGATGTCAACTATGATAAAAAAAATGATCACATTTATGTAACTAATATTGATGGTCCCTTGAATTATTTAGAAAATAATTGGAGGTTTGTTGAAAAAGACAATTTTACTGAAGTTTATTTTGATGTCGATTTTGAAATTAAGAACAAATTTCTAAATATTATAATGTCAAAATCCTTCCAATATGGACTTAATAAAATTGCCGACGCTTTTCAAAAAAGAGCTGAAAGCTTGTAATTTATTACTAAATAATTTTTGTCAATAAATTAATGCATTTTTCAACCGTATTATTTTGTATTATCGATCTTTTCTTTTTACCAAATAAATTTTTAATAATAAAAAACTTATTTCCTTTCTTAATACCAATAAATACAAGACCAACTGGTTTATCTTTTGAACCACCATTAGGTCCTGCAATGCCTGTAATTGATAAGTTAATTTTACTTTTTGATAATTTTGATAAATTTTCTACCATAGATTTACAACATTCTTGACTTACTGCTCCGTATTTATCAATTATTCTTTTCTCAACTTTGAGAATATTAATTTTTGCATTATTAGAGTATGTAATTAATCCCATTTTAAAATACTTTGATGAGCCGCTTAATTTAGTTAATTTACTAGAGAGTAAACCACCG
>CACLYQ010000027.1 GCA_902611175.1 uncultured Pelagibacteraceae bacterium | reverse complement strand
TCCTCTAAATCCAGCTATTGGAAGTTGTACCCCAGCTAGAGCTTCTTTTGCATTTGTAGTTGGTTTACCAAATTTGTTTAAAGCAACGCCATATGGTATTTTTTTTCCTAACTTTTCTGCAATCCTAATTTTACCTCTATTAATCATAGACATTGATGTATCCAGTATAAACGGAACCTTACTATTTGTTTGAGTTCCAAAACATATTGGATTAGTTCCAAAGACTGATTTTTTTCCACCGAAAGGCGCAATAGCTGGAGGAGCATTTGTAAATGCAAATGTTATTAAATTTTTTTTAACCGCTTGCTCAACGTAATACCCTGATAGTCCATAATGTCCGCTGTTTTTTACAGCAACTAACCCAATCCCTGTTTTTTTTGCATTTTGTATTGTTTTTTTAATTGCTTCATCTGCTGCAACAAAACCTATAGAATTATCAGCATCAATTATTGATATAGATTTTGATATATTTTTTACAGTAATTTTAGGTCTCGGATTAATGACTTTTTTTGAGATTCTTTCACAGTACATTTTTAAACGAGACAATCCATGTGAAGGCGCACCTACAAGTTCTGCATTCATAATTGCATTTGCGCAAACTATAGAGTGTTTTCTGCTTAATTTAAAATTAGTAAAAATTTTAATAATTAAATTTTTAAGCTCTTTTTCGTCCATAATTTATGTAAACATAATTGATTTCAAAATTAAACTATAAATTGAATATTTTTTTTATTTATTAAAATTATCTTTAAATTTGAAGTAACAAAAGATTAACATTAGTAGTTTAAATTTATTATCATTAACTAATAAAAAAGTGAGGGATATATGAAAAATATACTTAAAGTAGCTTCTATGGCTCTAGTTCTTTCATTAACACTTTTCGGCATTACAAATAAAGCTTCAGCTGCAAAACTAACATTATATTGCAGCGTTGAAATAGATGTTTGTGAAATGCTTGAACAAGCTTATGAAAAAGAAACTGGAACAAAAGTTGCTATGACAAGAGCAAGTAGTGGTGAAACTTTTGCGAAAATAAAAGCAGAAGCATCAAATCCAAAAGGAGATGTTTGGTTTGGTGGAACAGGTGATCCACATTTAACTGCAGCACAAGAAAATTTAACTGAGAAATATAAATCTGTTCATTTTAATGATTTATTACCTGCAGCTCAGAACCAAGCAAAAAATGCTGATTTTAAATCAGTAGGAATTTATGTTGGTGCATTAGGTTTTGGATACAACAAAGATCTTTTAGCAAAAAAAGGTCTTCCAGCTCCAAAATCATGGATGGATTTAACAAAACCAATATATAAAGGTGAAATACAAGTAGCAAATCCAAACTCATCTGGAACTGCTTACACTACCTTAGCCACTATTCTTCAAATATTTGGAGAAGATAAAGGTTGGGATTACATGAAAAAACTTCATGCAAACATAAATACATATACTAAATCTGGTTCTGCACCGATTAAGGCAACTGGTAGAGGTGAAAACTTAATTGGTATTTGTTTCCAACATGATGGTGTGAAACAAACAAAAAAAGGTTTGCCGGTTGTTACGGTCTCTCCTGCTGAAGGAACTGGTTATGAAGTTGGATCTATGAGTATTATTGCAGGTGCAAGAAATATGAAGGAAGCTAAAAAGTTTTATGACTGGGCTTTAAGTCCTGCTATTCAAACTATGGTTTTCACTTCAGGAAAATCTTTGCAAGTGCCATCTAATACTAAAGCAAAAGCTGATCCTGATGCTCCAGACTTATCAACAATAAACTTAATTGATTATAATTTTAAAGTTTATGGAGATAAAAGTACAAGAGCGAGTTTGTTATCCAAATGGGATAACGATGTTTCTGTAATTCCTAGATAAGGAATTATAATGAGAGGGCTCGTTATCTGTTGGATGCTCATCGGAGTATTGGGTTTCCTAATATTTCCATGGTATGTAACAGGTGACGGGTTTTTCTCAATAAACTGGATATTAGAATATTCTTTAGAAGATTATGGTTCTGTATTACCACAGGTATTTATTAATAAAAAATATTGGCTTCTTCCTTTAGTTGTTCCTTTATTTTTTCCATTATCAACCTTAAAATTAAATCAGAGTAATCCCATTTATTCCAAAATTTTCTTGTACTCAGGATTGTTTGGCATTTTTTATTTTATTCTTCAGGGGTTTTCAATTGGTATAAGAGGGTGGAATTTTGAAATCTTTCAATCGATTTTTGGCGATGTAGAAAATCAATTTGGAGTAGGGTCTGGTGCAGTTCTTTTATGCTCTACATTTATTTTTTATATCACACATGGGCTATCCTCGCGTGGGTGGTTGAATGGAGATAATTTTATTGTAGGAAGTATAGGAAGCATAATTATTCTAGTTTCAACTTTCGTTTTTTTTCCTATTTTTAGAATGTTTGCTGTTGCCTTTAAAGGCACAGAAGGTGGATATGAAATTAGTAATTTTTCAACCAAAATATTTAATAAAGGAATTTGGGGTCTTGATTGTCTATATAGTGATTATGCATGTGGTGTTTTTTGGAACACTGTTACTATGGGAACACTTACAGCTTTCTCATCAACAATTTTGGGTTTAGGTTTTGCTTTATTAATTGCAAGAACAAGTTTTAAATTTAAAAAAACGATTAGAATTTTATCTGTTTTACCAATCATAACACCTCCATTTGTAATCGGTTTAGCAATAATAATATTATTCGGTAGAACGGGAGTTGTAAGTTCTTTTCTTGAATGGGCATTTGAGATTGAGCCCTCGAGATGGATTTATGGTTTACCAGGAATATGGTTTGCACAAACTCTTGCTTTTACACCTATTGCTTTTTTAGTTTTGATAGGAGTTGTTGAAAGTGTAAGTCCTGCAATGGAAGAGGCTTCACAAACATTGAGAGCTTCAAAATGGCAAGTTTTTAAAACTGTTACGTTACCTTTAATGAGACCTGGAATTGCGAATGCATTTTTGCTTGGCTTTATTGAAAGCTTAGCTGATTTTGGAAATCCACTAGTGCTAGGTGCTGAATATGATGTTTTATCTACAGAAATATTCTTTGCAATTGTGGGTGCACAGTATGATGAAACTAAAGCTGCAATATTAGCAATGATTTTATTAACTGTTGTTCTAGTAGTGTTTTATCTTCAGAACCAATGGTTGGGGAAAAAATCCTATATTTCAATTTCTGGGAAAGGTGATAGTGGAGTTCATCCTGAATTACCAAATAATACTAAGTGGATAATTTACTCAACTGTTCTACCTTGGGCGCTCCTTACATTTATAATTTATATTATGATTATGTTTGGTGGATTTGTAGAGATGTGGGGTGTCGATCACAGTTTTACGTTAAGACATTATGTTGAAGCATTTAGTGTTGAATGGGTTAAAGAAAGAGGAATTTTGTGGACTGGTACCGCGTGGAATTCTTTTAACACTACTTTTGCGATAGCATTAATTTCATCATTTCCTACTGCTGCAATAGGTATTTTAACAGCATATCTTCTTACAAGACACAAATTTAAAGGAAAAAATGCTTTCGAATTCGGCACAATGTTAAGTTTTGCAATACCTGGAAGTGTTATTGGTGTGAGTTACGTTTTTGCGTTTAATGTTCCACCACTTGAACTTACAGGAACAGGAATTATTTTGGTAATCGCTTTTGTATTTAGAAATATGCCTGTTGGGGTTAGGGCAGGCATAGCTTCAATGAATCAATTAGATCCTCATTTAGATGAAGCATCATCAACATTGAATGCATCTAGTTCTCAAACATTTAGGAATGTAATTCTTCCATTGCTTAAACCTGCAATTACTGCTTCTTTAGTTTTTAGTTTTGTTAGAGCAATGACGGCAATTAGTGCTGTTATATTCCTTGTTAGTGCTAATTATGATTTAGCTGTCTCATATATATTAGGAAGATTAGAAAACAATGATTATGGTCTAGCAATTGTTTATTCATCTGCATTAATTGTTGTTATGTTATTTACAATAACATTAATGCAATTAATAATAGGTAAAAGAAAATTAGGAAGAAGAGAAGAAACAGCAGGAATATTACAAGGAAATTTTGGATAATGAAAAAAGCAGAAGTAAAATTTGAAAATATTACAAAAAAATTTAATGAGACCGTTGCTGTTGATAATGTGAGTTGTACTTTTGAAGCAGGAACACTGACTACATTACTAGGTCCCTCTGGATGCGGAAAAACTACTTCTTTAAGAATTATTGCTGGTCTAGAAAGAGCTACTAGTGGTAAAATTTTAGTAGAAAATGAAGATGTAACATTATTACCAGCGACAGATAGAGATGTATCTATGGTATTTCAATCTTATGCTTTGTTCCCACATATGAGTGTGCTTGAAAATGTATCGTATGGTTTAAAGATGATAAATGTTCCAAAAGAAGAATTTACAGAAAAATCTTTAGAAACTCTGAAGTTAGTTAATTTAGAAGGTTATGAAAATAGGATGCCCTCAGAGCTATCTGGAGGTCAGCAGCAAAGAGTAGCAGTTGCAAGAGCAATTGTACTGAAACCCAAGGTTCTACTCTTTGACGAGCCTTTATCTAATTTAGATGCAAAATTAAGAAGACAAGTAAGAGAGGATATTAGAGAAATTCAACAAAAACTTGGAGTAACTACAATTTATGTAACTCACGATCAAGAGGAAGCATTAGCAATTTCTGACAAAGTAATTGTAATGAACAATGCTATTATTGCTCAACAAGGTAGCCCAAAAGAATTGTATAACTTTCCTAAAACTAAATTTGTAGCCAACTTCATAGGAGACGCAAATGTTGTTAAAGCTAAAATCATTAATCAAAATAATAATGTTTACGAGATTCAATTAGCAGAAATGAAAATTAATATAAAAAGTGATCAAAAATTAGAAAGTTCAGTTTCCGTCTCTTTAAGACCAGAAAAAATAACTATTTCAAAAAGTCCTGAAGAAAACTCAATACATGCATCTGTTAATAATGCGTCATTCGTTGGAAATAGTTATCAATATATAGTTAATTCAAAAGTCGGTAAGATTTACGTAGTTTCTAGCGATACCAATGAAATATTTAATGTTGGAGAAAACGTTTATTTAAATTTCGACGAAAAAGAATTACGCTTACTCGACGATTAAGGATTAGCCTTTACCTCTCCAAGGTATTGTCTTATCTATAATTTTTCTCAAAGTTACATCAAAAAAAAGACCCAACATTCCCATTATAAAAATTGTGATCCAAATTACTTCATATTGAAAATACTTTTTGGCAACATTTTCAACAAATCCAATTCCAGTTGTACCTGCTAAAAATTCTGCTGCAACCAAAGTTCCCCAACACATACCAACCGCCACTCTAATACCTGTTAAAATTTCAGGTAAAGAATTTGGAAAAATAACATATCTAAGTATTTGTCTTTTAGAAGCACCAAGAGAATGTGCTGCATGTATTTTAGATAGCTGTGTACCTGATGCTCCAGCTCTAGCTGAAATGATCATTATAGACAATGAAACCATAAATAATAAAAATACTTTTCCAGTATTATCAATACCTAAAACCGAGATTATTAAAGGAGCCCACGCAAGTGGAGGTACTGGTCTATAAAGTTCAATTAATGGATCAAAGAAACCTTTAGCAAATCTATTTAAGCCCATGAAAAGTCCTAATGGAACACCAATCAATATTCCAAAAACTAATCCAAGAAAAACTCTTAAAAATGAATCCCAAATATGACCATAAGGAACAGGGATTTTAAATAATTTAAAATCACCAGTAACAATTTTTAAAACTTTACCTTTAAAATTTTGCTTAACCACACCGTCTTTAGTGTGAACCGGATATTCTCCAGGCAAAACATCAGCTATCCAATCTGGCAATATAAAGCCAATTATTTGGCTTACATCCATCATATCAATCCAAAGAAGTGGGATATTTTTGTAACCTACACTTGGCTTAGACATTAAAATAAATTTATTAAGTGTATCTGAGGGTTTTGGTAACCATCTACCTGAACCTTGCTCAGAACAACTAGGACCACTTGCAACTATAGTTCCTGCAGGGAATAAAAGAATGTCAATTAATCTTAAACCCCCTTGCTCAGTTTTTTGAAGATTATCAAATTCAATAATTGCATTTTGCATTTCATTAAGAGCATTTGGTGGATAAATACTTGCAAATTCAATTCTTCTTGCAATTTTTACAATGTTTTTTGCGTAAGTAGATGCCACTTCCTCAGTGTCATCTAAATTTTTTCTATATAATTTTATCTCTGATTTAAGTTCTTTTATTGCATTTTTGAATTGAGGATTATGGTTTCTTAATTTAAAAAATTTATCGTTAATTTTTTTTAATTGTTCAGCTGCAGCGTGAAATTTTAACCCTCTATCAGTTTCAGGCACTAAAGGTACTTCAATAGTGTTTTCTATTGATCCTGTGCCGGCACTTACAGTTACTATACCCCAGCTTCCTTGCTCAGCAATTGCCTTTTGTCTTTCATTTTTTTGCTCTGATGTTTCAAATGGATAATCTTTCTTTTGAAAATTAGTGCTTAACAATCTAATTTCATCAGTCATCTCATCTATTTTTATTTTTGTATTAATCTCCATTAGATTATCGTTAGTAAGCAATGGAATTAATTTGTTTGTTTTATTAATAAAACCAACTAATGCAGTTTTCTGTATGTTGTTTAAATCTGGCGAATTTTGAATTTCTAAACTTATTTTTTTAAGATTTTTATTTTCTATTTTTATTATTGAAGTA
>CACLYQ010000026.1 GCA_902611175.1 uncultured Pelagibacteraceae bacterium | reverse complement strand
ATATTAAATTAACAGATGAAACTTTTGTTCATAAAATTTTAAAACTTATTGAAATTAGATCATTAGAATTAAATGCTAAATTGGTCGATTTAATTGTAAATAAGAAAATTGAGAATTATATCAATGATCACTTTATCGAAATTATTAAATACTTTCAAAAAAAAAATAAAATCAAAATAAACTTATCTAATGATAATAATTTAAATCTTAATGACTATACAATTGAATTTCAATCTAAGAGTAAAAAAGTTTTAGAAAAAATTGAAAAAATTGAAAATTTGAAAAATATGGTTACTACTTCTAAAGACAGAGAGGTAAAAAATATTCCTAGAAAAAAAATTTATAAAAAAAGAAAATTTAAAAATAAATACTTTAAAAAAACTAAATAATACCTTTATTTGTTGTTGATGCTGAACCAAATAAATATGGGATTATTCTTCCTGATAAAAATGATTTTCTTCCTGAAATAACTGCAAGCTTCATAGCTTCAGCCATAAGAATAGGGTTTTTTGCTTTTGCAATAGCTGTGTTAATTAATACGCCATCACATCCTAGTTCCATCGCAATACTTGCATCTGATGCCTGTCCTATACCTGCATCGATAATAACAGGTAATTTTGTTTGTTTCCTGATAATTTTTATATTAACTACGTTTTGTATGCCGAGCCCTGAACCAATAGGGGCAGCTAGGGGCATTATTGCTACAGCACCTGCATTTTCTAATCTCTTTGCCATTAATGGGTCATCATTACAATACACCATCACTTTAAACCCTTCTTTTGTTAATAGCTCAGTAGATTTTAACGTTTCAATCATTTCTGGAAAAAGATTTTTTTTATCGCCTAAAACTTCCAATTTTACTAATTTCCATCCTCCAATTTCTCTTGCTAATCTCAAAGTTCTTATTGCATCTTCTGCATTAAAACATCCAGCAGTATTTGGTAAATATGTTATTTTTTTTGGATCTATATAATCCATAAGCCTAGCTTTATTTCTATCTGAGATATTTACTCTTCTAACGGCAACTGTGACTATATCTGCTCCAGATGCTTTGATGGCCTTAGCACATTCTTTAAAACTTCTATATTTTCCCGTTCCAACTATTAGACGTGATTTAAAGTTTTTATTTGCTATTTTGAATTTTTTATCAATCATTACCCACCACCGATAAAATGAACTATTTCTATTTTATCACCTTTTTGCAAATAAATTTTAGAAATTTTTTTTTTATCTACTATTTTTTTATTCAACTCTATTGCTATTTTATTAAGTGGAATTTTTAATTTTGTCATCAAATTTTTAATTGAAAATTTATAAATAACCTGCATTTGCTTACCATTTACTATTATTTTTATTTTATTTTTAACTTTCATATATTATAAAGATTTTGTGGGTAAAATATTAATCATTAATGGTCCTAATCTTAATCTAATAGGTGAAAGAGAACAATCACAATATGGCAGTAATGATTATAAATACTTAGAGGATATTTGTAAAAAAAAATCAACAGAACTCGGTTTAACACTTGAAATTAAGCAATCAAATATTGAGGGAGAAATAGTTGATATTGTACAAAGTGCAAGAAAAATATTCGATGGAATTATAATTAATGCAGGAGGATATAGTCATACTTCAGTTTCAATAAGAGATGCTCTGGATGTATTTAAAGGTAAAATTATTGAACTCCATATTTCAAATATTTATAAAAGAGAGGAATTTCGTCAAAAATCTTTAATAAGTGGTGTGGTGACTGGAATTATATGTGGATTAGGGATAAATGGATATATTTTGGCCATAAATTCAATGCATGAGATGTTAAATGAAAATAAATAAAAATATTATTAAAGAACTTACAGAATATTTGAATGAATTTAATCTTACTGAGATAGAATACACAGAAAAAGATATAAAAGTAAAAGTATCAAAATCAACTGGATCACATATAGCCACAGTCAAAGAAATAAAATCAGAATTAAAAACAGAAAATACTAAACAAGATAATATTGTTGGAACCGAAGTACCATCACCTATTATTGGGACAGCTTATTTAGCGCCAGAGCCAGGTGGTAAAAAGTTTGTAGAAGTCGGTAAAAAAATTAATAAGGGTGACACCATAATGATTGTCGAAGCTATGAAAACAATGAATCATGTTCCATCGCCTATAGCTGGTACAATTAAAAAAATTTGCGTTGAAGATGGTCAGCCTGTTGAATATGGACATACCATAGCTATCATTGATTAAAAATGTTCAAAAAAATTCTTGTTGCAAACAGAGGTGAAATAGCTGTTAGAGTTATTAGAGCCTGTAAAGAATGGGGTATACAAACAGTCGCTATTCACTCTGATGTTGATAGAAACAGTATGCACGTGCGATTAGCAGATGAAAGTATATGTGTTGGACCCCATCAAGCTGCTAATAGTTATTTAAACATTCCAGCTATAATGTCAGCTATTGAATTGACAAATTCTGAAGCTGTTCATCCTGGATATGGTTTTTTGTCTGAAAATTACGAATTTGCGAAAATTCTAGAGGAGAATAGCATAAAATTTATCGGACCATCATCTTCATTAATTAAAATGATGGGTGATAAAATTGAAGCAAAAAAAATTGCAAAAAAATATGGTCTTCCAATTATTGAAGGATCTGATGGAGGTGTGTCTGATTTTAATGAAGCAAAAAAAATATGTAAACAAATTGGATATCCTGTTTTAATAAAGGCCGCAGGTGGTGGTGGTGGAAAAGGTATGAAAGTTGTTACAAAAGAAGATGAATTTGAAAGCTTATTTTTAACGGCAAAAACTGAGGCAAAAAAATTTTTTGGTAATGACGAGGTATATATTGAAAAATTTTTTCAAAATCCAAGACATATTGAGGTTCAAGTACTATCTGGAAAAAATAGAACTGTGCATTTGCATGAAAGAGATTGTTCTATTCAAAGAAGACATCAAAAATTGATTGAAGAGACACCTAGTCCTTTATTAAATGATGAAATAAGAAAAGATCTTTTTGATAAAACTGTAAAAATGGTAAGCCAAATTGGTTATGAAGGTGCAGGGACAGTAGAATTTATTTTTGAGGATGGAAAATTTTATTTTCTAGAAATGAATACAAGAATTCAAGTTGAGCATCCAGTAACAGAAGTTGTAACAGGAATAGATTTAATAAAAGAGCAGATATGGATTGCATATGATGGTAATACTGCTTTAAAACAAGAGGATATTAAGCCGAGAGGTCACGCAATTGAATGTAGAATAAATGCAGAGGATGTAAGTAAAAATTTTCAACCTTCGCCAGGAGAAATTACAATGTGTCATCAACCTTCGGGTTTTAGAACTAGAGTGGATGGAGCAATATTTCAAGGATATAAGGTAACTCCATACTATGACAGCATGATTTGTAAAGTAATTTGTCATGGAAGAAACAGAACTGAAGCAATTCAAAGAATGCGGAGATCCTTGGATGAATTTGTTATTGAAGGTATAAAGACAACAATAGACTTACATAAAATACTCTTAAACCACGAAAAATTTTTGAATTCAGATTTTAATGTGAGTTGGCTTGATAAGGAGAAATTACTTTAAGAGTAGCACTTTTTTAACCATATATCATAGACAGGATGATCAAAAGGTCTAATAGATGGAGATGATGCAAATGTCCAGTCATTAAAAATGAAGACCTTGTTCTCATCTTTGTTTACTGTATCTCTAACTTGCATATATGCTGTGACTTCTGGATCATCATCAAATTTTGAGTTGTTACATTTTAATATGTTTATAGATAGATTTTTAAATCTATATTCTGTGCCAACTTCAACCTCGACTATGTCGCTTTGCGAGTTAACTTTATCCAAAATTGTTAAAACTGCAAAATTTTCTGTTTTTGGTTGATTTTCACTTAGAGAATTAGTCATTAATAAATAATAAGTAAAAAAAATAGTTATAAAAACTTTAGCTTTTCCAAGAATTGTATTTTTTGTTTGAAACATTTTTACTTTTGTTTTTATTTGGATGATAAGAATTGTCTGTTCCCGTTTGATTTGGCAAATGTTCTTTTTGCCAACTATATTTGTCTAATTGATGACTATTTTCAATTTTATTTCCAGTACGATGTATCCAGGAGTACCATTCACTAGGTATTTTTGATGCTTCAACTTCTCCATTGTAAATAACCCATCTTTTTCCTGATTTGCTCTCATAATATTTATTTCCTGAATTATCTTCCCCGACTAATTTTCCAAATAAAATTGTATTCAACCTTGTGCCAAAAGTTTGTTTATTCCACCATGTAAAAATTTCTTTAATCATTTTTAAATTATTTACAATTTATAATTGTAAAATTACAATTAGACTATAATTGAAAAATGTATATACATAAAACTTACCAAGATTCAATTTACAAATAGGATTATAATGGCAAAATATTTAGTAGAGACATATTATACATGCAGCTTTAAAGTATCTCATTATTTGGATGATATAAATGAGGAAAATCTTAATAATTTAGAGAAAAAAGATGATGGAAAATTTGAAATTATTGATGTCAAACTTGATAATAGAAAGACAAAGAACCTTCAAAATAGTAAAAGTGGTAAAGTCGAAATAGCTTCACAATCAATTAGTAATCAAGATATTAAAAATAGTAATATATCTAAAACAGTTGATGAAAATTTTAAGAAAAATATAACTGATAACATAGGTAAAAGATTTAGTATGCCTGATAGAAGAAAAGGTTATATACAAAAGGCTTCAATAGGCGACCACAAAGTATATTTGCATACTGGTGAATATGAAGATGGTAAAATAGGAGAAATTTTTATCGATACTAGTAAAGAAGGTGAGCTAGTAAAGGCTCTTATGAACAATTTTGCAATAGCAATATCATTAGGACTTCAGTATGGAGTTCCACTAGATGAATTTGTAAATGCATATTTAGATACGAAATTTGAACCTTCTGGTAAAGTTTATGGAAATGATCGAATAATGAGTGCAAGTTCAATATTGGATTATATTTTTAGAGAGCTAGCAATTTCCTATTTAAATAGAGAAGATTTGGCTCACACCCCTTCTATAACTGGAAACTCCGATACAAATGAAAGTCAAGATAGCGAAGATCAAAATCAACTAATTAAACTTGTAAAAGATATTACAAGCAAAGGATTTGTTAGAAACGATTATAAAAAAAAACTAGTAGATTTATCAGATATAAGAATTAACCTTAAAGGGAAAAAATAGTTATTTTTTTCTTTTTGAAAGATTAAGTTCTTTAAGTTGATTGTCATCTACTTCAGATGGAGCATTCATCATTAAATCTTGGGCATTTTGATTCATTGGAAACATCGTTACCTCTCTAATATTTTTTTCTTCTGCTAATAACATTACAATCCTATCTATTCCGGGCGCAATACCGCCATGAGGTGGTGCTCCATAACTTAAAGCATTAATCATACCACTAAATTTATCATTCACTGTTTCTTTAGAGTAGCCAGCAATTTCAAATAATTTATACATTAAGTCAGGTTTATGGTTTCTAATTGCTCCAGAAGACAGTTCAATGCCGTTACAGACAATATCATATTGGAAAGCTTTTAGCTTGAGGGGATCAGAAAGATCTAAATTTTCAGTATCACCTTGCGGCATAGAAAAAGGGTTATGGCTAAATTTGATCTTTTTAGTATTTTCATCTATTTCAAACATTGGATAGTCGACCACCCAACAAAATGAAAAAACATTTTCGTTAATTAAATTTAAATCATTTGCAATTTTATTTCTCGCATTACTTAATAATTTCACAACTTCAGATTTAGTTCCACAAGACATAAATATTGTATCACCTACCTCAGCATTCAATTTTGTCATTATCTCTTTCAGGGATTCCTCAGAAAAAAATTTTCCCACAGGTCCTTTGGCACTCAATTTGTCTAAATTTTCAATAGAAAAATATGCAAGACCAGACGATCCTTCATCTTTTGCCCATTTATCAATTCCATCAAAAAAACTTCTTGGTTTATTAGATGTATTTTTTGTGACAATTCCTCTTACTATAGATCCCTTAATTACTAATTTTTTAAATATTTCAAAGTTAACATCATCTCTTTTAAAAATTTCAGTAATATCTCCTATTTCTAAAGGATTTCTTAAATCTGGTTTGTCAGATCCATATTTCAACATAGCTTCGTTGAAAGGAATTCTGGGAAATTTGTCATGGAGTAACTTTTTAGAAGAAAATTTTTTGAATAAATTAACAAATAACTCTTCAACTATTTTAAACACGTCCTCTTGTTCTACAAAAGACATTTCTAAATCAAGTTGATAAAACTCTCCTGGACTTCTATCCGCTCTTGCGTCCTCATCTCTAAAACATGGCGCAATTTGAAAATATTTGTCAAAACCAGACACCATGATCAATTGTTTAAATTGCTGTGGCGCTTGAGGTAAAGCGTAAAATTTACCTGGGTTTAGTCTACTCGGTACTAAAAAGTCTCTAGCACCCTCTGGACTTGATGAGGTTAATATAGGTGTTTGATATTCTAAAAAACCATATTTTTGCATTTCAGATCTAATAAATGAAATAATTTTAGATCTTAAAATAATATTATTATGAATTTTATTTCTTCTTAAATCTAAAAATCTATACTTTAATCTAATTTCTTCAGAGTATTCTTGATCTGAAAAAACAGGTAGTGGTAATTCCTTAGTTCTTGCAAGTATTTTAAACTTTTCAATTCCTACTTCAATTTCTCCGGTATTTAAATTTTCGTTAATTGTATCTTTTTCCCTTACTAAAACTTTGCCTTCAACTTGTAGTACAGTTTCTAGTGGAAGTTTTTCAATTTCTTTAAAAATTTTATTACCCTCATCAATTACACATTGAGTTAATCCATAGTGGTCTCTTAAATCTAAAAATAATAGATTTCCATGATCTCGCTTCTTATTTATCCAGCCTGATAACTTTATTGTTTGATCTTTATTTTTTAAAGTTAGTTCTCCGCAAGTGTGTGTCCTATATTTGCTCAATTTATTATCTCTTTTATTATTTTAAAGTTAATAGATTTCTTTTTCTTTAAACTCAATTCATCAATCTTATATATAAATTCATGCATTTTGCTATACGATCTAGCAATTCTTTTAATAATATAATCTATAATTTTATTATCTAATTTAATTTGCCTATCAGAGAAACTTTTTAAAATTATTGCATAAATTAAGTCATCGTCTGGCTGTTCAATTTTAGCGATAATACAGTTTTTTAATCTTGATACTAAATCTGGAAGTATAAATTTCATTGTATCTATTGGTTTTTTTGATGAGATTAATAAATATTTATTATCCTGTTCAACTAAATTGAATATCGAATAAAGAAGTTTTTCATCAAAATTTTCATCTAAATCTTCTATTATTATGTTATTTGACAGTTTGATTTTTTTTAAAGTCTGATCATTAATTTTATTACTAGATAAATATAAGGCATTACTTTTAAGTTTAAATATTTTTGATAAATGCGTTTTACCAGAATATTTTTCACCAGTTATGTTAACAATTTTTTTTTCCCATTTGGGCCAAGTTTCGATAATATTTTTTGCGAAATAATTACTCTTTGATACGTAATAGTCATTTTCATCAAAACTTTCATTGATACCTAAGTTTAAAATTTTTTGATTTAATTCTCTCATTTTATTTTCCAAATATCGGTAGATGAATTTAATTGAATACCGTTTTTATTTAAAGTGTTTAAGAATTTATCAGGAGTACTATTATAAATTATTTTGTACACAATTTCTGAATTGCTGATTTTTTCAATTTCATATTCATATACAAAATCTGACTGATTTAATATATTTTCTATTTTATCTGTAATTTTAAAATTACTATTTTTTATTGAAATTTTTATAGGAATTGTAATAGAAGTATTAATTTTGTTAATCAGCTTCCATTTATCTTCG
>CACLYQ010000025.1 GCA_902611175.1 uncultured Pelagibacteraceae bacterium | reverse complement strand
ACGATGGGGAAAAAATATATAGTTGGAGATACTGGAGCTGGATATGCCGGAAAAATGTTAAGTATGGCAGCAAAGAAATTTGGTCTTAAATGTAAAATTTTTATGGGTGCGAAAGATATAAAAAGACAAAAACCAAATTGTAATGCTATAAAAAAAAACGGTGCGGAAATTATTCCTGTTACAACAGGTAGTCAAACTTTAGTAGATGCAGTAAGTGAATGCATGCGATATTGGGTATCGAATTGTGACACTACTCATATGTGTGTTGGTTCAACAGTTGGTCCAAATATATTTGTAAAAATTTGTGGTTGGAGCACAGCACAAATATCACGAGAATTAAAAACTCAATTATTTAAAGAATTCAAAGAAATACCAAAAAAAATTAAATTGATTAATTGTGTTGGAGGTGGAAGTTCAGCATATGGTTTCTGGAGTGACTTTATTGATTTTTCAAAAGACCAAATAGAATTAATTGGAGTAGAAGCTGGCGGACCAAAAAATTCAAAATTACATGCCGCACCTTTGAGTAGAGGATCTAAGTTAGGAATTTTACACGGTGCCGCTTCATACGTTTGCCAAGATGAAGAAGGACAAATAAATGAGACAGAGTCGATTAGTGCTGGTCTAGATTATCCGGGCGTTAGTCCAATTCATTGTTTCCTTAAGGACACTAAAAGAGCAAAATATACTTATGCTACTGACGAAGATGCTCTGAGTGCTTATAAATTAGTTACAAAGTTTGAAAAGCTTAATCCAAGTCTGGAACCAAGTCATGCATTTGCTGAAGCAATAAAAATTGCTCCAAAATTGAGTAAAGAAAATATTATAATAGTTAATTCATGTGGAGATGCAAAAAAAGATAGAGATATTTTAAAAGAAAGACTGAGTTTAAAATGAAATCTCAAATAAATTTAGCTTTTGAAAAAGCAAATAACGACAATAGACCAGCCTTGCTTACATACACAGTTGCTGGAGATAATAACAAAAAAAAATCATTTGAAATAATCAAAGCAATTTCAAAATATGTTGATATTTGTGAAATAGGTTTTCCTCATAATACGCCGATAGCAGATGGAGGACAAATACAAACTAGCGCATATAGAGCACTTAAAAATGGAATTAAAATTTCAGATGTATTTGACATTGTAAAAAAATACAAAAAAATTAAATATGCAAAACCTATTATTTTAATGGGATATTATAATATGATTTATCAATATGGTGAAAAAAATTTTATAAAGTCTTGTAAAAAATCTGGAGTAAATGGAATTATTGTTGTTGATTTGCCCTGGCCAGAAAATAAAAAATTTGCGAAAATTTGTAAAAAAAATCAAGTTAGTTTTGTTCAATTACTATCTCCAACAACATCAAATGATAGACTAAAAAAAATTATTAGAGATTCGCATGAAATGATTTATTATATTAGTATGTTATCTACAACAGGAGGAAAATTAAAAGTTTCGCCTAAAAAAATATTAGCAAATTACAGAAAAATCAAAAAAATTAGTCCAAGAAAAAAATGTGTAATCGGCTTCGGTATAACTGAAAAAAACATCTCAAAATTTAAATCTTCTGATGGACTAGTTGTGGGAAGTCAAATTAGCAAGGAAATATCTGAAAGTTTAAACAATAGACAAAATCCTGTCACAAATGTAAGTAATCTAGTGAAAAAATTAAAAATAAAAATATCATGAATTGGATTACTAAAGCATTAAGTTTCGGAGAAAAAATTAAGAGAGTTTTAAAAAAAAGACCTTCAAAAGAGGATATCGCTAATTCTGATTGGACTAGTTGTTGCAAGGGACCAATATTAAAAAAAGATTTAGAAGATAATTTATGGGTATGTAATTCATGCGGAAAACATCATAGAATAAATTGTAGACAGAGATTTGATATTATTTTTGGAAAAAATTTATACCAAATAATTGATACACCAATACCTGCTGAAGATCCATTAGATTGGAAAGATAATAAATCATACAAAGACCGGTTAAAATCAGCAAGAAAAAAAACTAATCAAAATACAGCAGTGATGATTGCGGCTGGAAAAATTAATGGAATGGAGGTTACTGCTGGAGCGATAAATTTTGATTTTATTGGTGGATCGGTAGGTGCTGCTGAGGGAGAGGCTATTATCTATGGAGTACAGCACGCAATTGATAATCAAACACCATTTATTTTTTTTCCTTGTGGTGGTGGACAAAGAATGTTTGAGTCTCCAATTGCACTTGCTAATATGACAAGAACGACACTTGCAATCAATGAACTAAAGAAAAATAAACTTCCTTATTTAGTATGCTTCACTGACCCAACAGCTGGTGGAATTACTGCTTCTTTTGCAATGTTAGGAGATATTCATTTTGCTGAACCAGGTTGTCTGATAGCCTTTGCAGGAAAAAGAGTTATACAAGCAACAGTAAAAGAGGAACTAAGTTCTGACTTTCAAACATCTGAATTTGTCGAAAAGCATGGATTTGTGGACAGAATTGTTGAACGAAAAGATTTAAAAACTGAAATAAGCTTACTATTATCAATATTGCTAAAAAAAGAGAACGCGGTAAATGAAAAGCAAATAAATGAAACTTCGGAAAATATTGAACCGCTTGCAAAGGCTGCATCCTAAAGAAATTGATCTCAGTTTAGATAGAGTTAAGAACCTTTGTAAAAAATTAGGTAACCCACAAAAAAAATTAAAATATATATCAGTTGTTGGTACTAATGGTAAGTACTCAACTATACAAGCAGTAAGATCAATTTTAAAATATGCTAACATTAAATGTAATATATATACCAGTCCACATATTCAAAAAATTAATGAGAGATTTATCTTTAATGACAAAGAAATATCCGATGATAACTTATCAAATTTATTAAAAGAAGTTGAAAATATTAATGATGGTGAACAAATAACTTATTTCGAAATATTGACTGCTGCATATTTTTTTTATGCAAGTAAGTTCAAAGACAAAATAAATATTATAGAAAGTGGCCTATTTCATAGATTTGATGCAACAAATATTATTGATGCAAACTTGTCTAGTGTTATTACTTCAATCGGTTTAGATCATTTAGATTGGTTACCAAAAAATGAGCAAAATATCGAAAAAATTGTTTATGAAAAAACCTCATCCCTACTAAATTCTACTATCGTAGTTAGCAAACAAAGCTCAGATGAAACCTTAAATTTGATAAAAAAAACAATTAATAATAATCAATCAAAAAAAATTATTTATAAAGATAATTTCAATTATTCATTAAGTGAGAATGATTTTATTTATTATGAAGATGAATATGGTGTTTTAAAATTACCAAAACCGAATCTCCTAGGTAATTTTCAAATTGATAATTGTGCGACTGCTATCGCTACAGTAAGAAATTTACAATTTGGAGTAAAAGATGAAAATATTAAAGAAGGTATTACTAGGATAAAAAGTATTGCAAGACTTCAAGAAATTAAATCTGGAAAACTTAAAAATATTTGTAAGAATAATAAATTATATTTAGATGGATCACATAATACTTTAGGTGCAAAAGCTCTTAATGAATACTTAAACACTCTTGATTGTAAAAAGCATTTAATTCTTGGAATGATGTCTAATAAAAATCACGAAGAATATTTAAGCAATTTTGATAATATATCTTCCATAACAACAATTGATATTCCTAACCAGCCGAATGCTATCAAAGGAATAAATTTAAAGGAAAAATTTAATAAATATCCTAATGTTAGTTACAAAAAATCTATTGAAGAGGCTCTTGTGTCGTTAAATCCAGATAAAGATGATTTAATAATTATTACTGGATCTTTATATCTTGCTGGTGAGCTACTTAATTTAAATTAAATATTTTCTTTTATAAAAGCAACTATATCGCTCTTTGGTGTAGCTCCAACTTTGGTTGCTTTTAATTCGCCGCCTTTAAATAAAAGCATTGTAGGAATTCCTCGAACACCATACTTAGTAGGCATGTTGGGCTCAGAGTCTATGTCATGTTTTGCAATGACAATATCATTTGCCATTTCTTCTGAAATTTCCTCTAAAATTGGTCCAACCATTTTACAAGGTCCGCACCATTCGGCCCAAAAATCTACTAAAACGGGTTTCTCATTTTTTAAAACTTGTTCTTCAAATTTTTCGTCTGTAACTTTTAATGTTGCCATATGGCTTATATATAAATAAAAATTTTTTTATCAATAGTTAAAAGAAAAATGTTAAAATTATCCACATTATACATTTTCATACTTTTTCTGTATCGACATTGCATATTCATTAAACTCATCTAGTAATAAAAGCTTTTCGTTGTCATTCTCATTGGTATATTTTTCTCTAAGAGTATCAATTTCTGTGTAAAGTGTTGGTATTGTCCACCATTTTTCTTTTTTTTCACTCAAAATTCGTTTTGCAATTTCTCGTTTTATTGTTTTAAGCATGCTCTCAGGTAAAACTTCGGGTGCTTCTTGATATATGATTTTTTTACCAAATCCTACTAAACGATCATCATCAAATTTATCTAGTAATTTAAGTTTATCTTTCCATGGTGCTGCATGCCAAGTAGGAAATAAAGAAGTATCTTTGTTTGATGTAAATTTAGTATAAATACTTTCTTCAGCGTATATGTCTTCTTGTGTTTTAGACTGTTCTTTTTCTTCAGCTACCTCTCTTAATGCATGAAGTATATTTTGAGAAAATTTCTCATTATTTTTAACAATATTTGCCCTTTTATTAATTAAAGACTTATCCATGGAACTATAAGGTTCTGCTTTCATGCCGTATTTTGCATCAACAAGAATTGGAGCCTTATTAGATCTAATAGTTCTTAAGAACTTAGGGGACTTTTTCATTTCAACTTTTAGCTCGTTTATTGATAAATTTAGTAAAGGTTCTATATCAATCCTCAAGTCGAAGGCATAATACCAACCGGCATATATTGGATGCATGCAATATTTTTGATGAAGAGGTGCAACTAGATGAAGCCTGGATTTACCATAATAATACTCATTTAAGGTAATAATTTCCCCTTTCTTAATTATAGTTTCAGTGTCAGATTTATTCGCAGTTTTGAAAAAAGACTCCCAAGTCCCTGGTTGTTTTTTTTTGACAATATTTAAAACTTTAGCAGTCATTATACTATCACTTAAAGCACTATGGGCATCGGTTGAGTCTATACCTTGCATTCTAGCTAAAGATTCTAATTTAAATACTGCATTATTTTTTTCATTAAACTCAACCTCTAAAATTGAAGGATCTATTGCGTAAGCTGCACGAGCAATATTAATACCATCATGTCTTTTGTTTGGAGCGGCATTTGTAAGATATGGATATCTAATCCCTTTAAAAAACTCTTTTCTTATCATTTCATCATCGAATCCAATATTAGACCAACCAAGAAATACTGCAGGACTCCACTTTTTAAATATTTTTTCAACTTCTGCTAACATTTGGTAATGAGAAAGATTAGTTTGAGTTAATTGTTTTATTGATGTTTTATTTACAATAAGTGCCATGGCCTGAAAAACCTCTCCTTCAGGTAAACGACATCTTAAATTAAATCTGTCTTTCTCTTTAAAATTCTCATCAACTAAAACTCCACCAATTTCAATGATGCTCCCAAAGTCCGTGCTTGCACTCGATGACTCTATATCCCAAATTGCTAGATTCATAATTTTATCTTCAAATTAGCTAATATTTTATGGTTTTTCGGAAAGTTTTTTAAATACTTTACCATTAGCATATAAACGATTAGCTCAGGTGTTAATGTCCTTTTTATGGATAGGTAAAGTAAAGTCAAGATATATTATTTAATTCGTAAAACTTTTTGACCCTTCCTAAAAATAAATTTTGATACATTTCTAATTCTACTCCTTCAATTTTAAATTCTTGGAACAAAATATCTTTAGTGCAAAGTAATATTATACCAGCTTTCATCTTAGTTCCATGGACAGTATCATGCGCTAATGTATAGGCTCCTAATTGTAAAAAATAATCTTGAATATAATCTACTTTTTTTGGTTTATTAGACTGTTTAAAATCTACTATAACATCTTTACCTTCGTATACTGCTATCATGTCAGCTGTCCCAGCATATTTATCTGGATAATATAAAGTTTCTTCCATTCCATATACTTCATTAAGTCTTCCGGTAATTCCTTTTTGAATTATTTCCTTAGCCATATTTTTGTATTGCTCATTGCTCTCAAAAAAACTCTCGTTAATCCTGCCTCTTATGTACTCCTCAATATAAGAGTGCATAGACGTACCCCTTGATGATGCTTCCGTTTTTACTCTATTTGCTTCTTTAACTCCTACTCTCTCTTTCCAATTTGCAAGAGCCGCCTTATCTTCTTCTGACTTTGTGGCGCTCAGAATAGTAGTAACACTTGGTAGTTTATTCTCTCCTAATAAATATTTTCTGTATCCATCCTCAATTGATCTTGAAGACTTAGGATAATTAAATTTATTATTCCACTTCATTAAATTGTGTTTTTTAAAATAAATTTAATTTTTTGCTTGTCTAGGAATATCCTCAAATTTTTCGACATTTTCTGTTTCAATAGCTTTTTCAATTTGCTCAGGATCTTTTATATTTTCTAATGTTCTTTTGATAGATCTTGCATCTGTTCCAAATTTATCAACAGTTGTCATTGCTTCTTCTAATTTTTTTCTGAGATTAACAATTCCATCAAAGTGTTTTGTAAATCTAGTACTTATTGTTTTTAAATGATCATATATTTCTGTAGCATGTTTTTGAACTTTTAAGGTTTGAAAACCCATGTGCAATGATTGTAAATACCCAGATAAATTATTTGGTCCCATAATAGTTACTTTATATTTTTTCATTAATTCTTGTGTCAATAGCTCCTTAGTATTTGGATCTTGGTAATTAGCTAACTCTAAAAACAAACTCTCGGTTGGTGCATACACAATTGCAAAATCAGTGGTTTTAGGTGGAACAATATATTTTTCATTTACACTCTTAGCTTTTTCTTTAAAAGCTTTTGCAAGTTTAGTTCTTGCGTCCGCAATAGCTTTTTTATCGTCTTCTTGATGAGCATCTTGTATAGCTTTAAATCTCTCAACAGGAAAATGGCTATCAACTGGAACCAATACACCCTCTTGCAGTTTAACAGCAAATTCCACATTTTCAGCAGTTTCCTCTTTCATTTTAATATTTGAAAGGTACTGCGAAGAAGGTAGTAAATCTTTAATAAGTGAACCCAAGCTAAACTCAGCTAAAGTTCCATACTTTTTAACTCCAGCTAAAATTTTATTAATACTTTTTTGACTCTCGTTTAAATTTTCAACTTGAGAATTAAAAGCTGCAACTTTTTCATCAACTTTCGTTAGAGCTGTTGTCATGTCTTTTGTAACACCAGTTGAAAGATTATTAAATGAAGAGGACATTGAATTTAAAGAAGTATTAATAGTAGTATTTAAACTATCTTTTAATTTGACTATTTCAGCGTTTAAATTAGCAATTTCGTTGTCTTCTTTATTTTGATCATCTTTTTTCGCATTCGACTTAATGTTTAAATAAAGTATTACCAATGTAGCTATCAATAATAAAGTTAAAATAATTATTAAAATTGTGTCCATGATTCGTATGTTACACTTACTTGCTGATATTTAAAGTTTATTTAAAATACTTTTGAGAGTTTTTATTTGTCTATTTTTTTTTGATGTCATTAGGCAAGCCTGAGAATGAAGGATTATTCCGTCTTTTAATATCCTTAAATTGTTAGCTTTTAAAGTTGCTCCTGTTGACGTTATATCAGTTATAATTTCTGATGATCCAGTGAATGGATATATCTCTGTGGCACCAAGACTTTTAACCAATTTGAATTGTGTAACACCTCTAGAAAACATAAATTCTGTGGTTAAATTTGGATATTTTGTTGCTATGCGTAATCTGTATCTCTTTTTATCCTTAAACTCAAAGGCAATTTCTTCAAGATCAGGCATAGTTTGTACATCAATCCAATCATCAGGAATTGCAACTACAAGTGTTGCTTTTCCAAAGTCATACTTTTTTTTAACGATAATTTTTTTTTGAATGTTAATTTCACTTTCCTTTAATAAATCATATCCTGAAAAACCTAAATCTAAAGATCCGTCAGCAAGTCTTTCGATTATCTCTCTTGCATGCAAGTAATTAATAATAATATTATCTTTGCCTTTTATAAATCCAAATAAATCTCTTTCACCTCTTTCTGAAACAATTTTTAATTTTTTTCTTTTAAAAATATTTAAAACTCCTGATCTTAAACGTCCCTTACTTGGTATTCCAATCTTTACAAAATTATTACTCATATTTTCTCTAAATTGATAGCAGCTCCAACAGCTGGGATATTTTTTTTAAAACCCAGGTCTTTAATTAAAGA
>CACLYQ010000024.1 GCA_902611175.1 uncultured Pelagibacteraceae bacterium | reverse complement strand
GTTGGAAGGCAAGGAGATTTGGGTTCACCAATAGTAGAGAGCAAACCAGATCATGAGATATCTAAAATATATTTTAAGTTTGCTGAAAAAATTAAATCAATTTATCTTTAAGATCAAAAGCATCCATAAGTTCGTTCCATTCTCTTTTCGATAAACCTGTATCATCGATAGAAACATTTTCACCTTTTATAAGTTTTTGAATAATAATTTTTCCCTTTGCAGAAACTTCTGTTCCACCAACCCTATAATCCATAAAAGCCTCATAAGTTATTGGTACCCATTTTTTTACAGTATCAAGCATAGCATCTGCATAAGCTCTAATCTCGTACTGAGCATGATGATCTGCTCTCAGTCTCAAAAAATTCATCAGATTTAATAAATCTGTTTTCCAATACCATTGAGTGTAAGTATTTAGTGTTAAGTTCATTCTAGCAAGCTCTCTTGCTAAACCCACAGCATTTTCATCTATGGTTGATCCATCATATCTTTCATTAAGCATAGTTTCATAATTATTATAAGTTTGTTCAGCATCTCCTTTTAATAAATTCAAAACTTTTTTTGCTTTTTCTCCATCTAAAATATCACCTCTACCTTGTCTATTACTTTGTGATTGAGCAGCAAGATGTTGGGGCTCAGGTAAATAAAATTCTTTATCTAAAATCGAGTATCTTGCTGAGTATTCATTTACATTTGCTGTTCTATGTCTAATCCACTGTCTAGCTATAAATATTGGTAGCTTTACATGATATTTTATTTCACACATTTCAAAAGGAGTACTATGCCAATGTCTCATTAAATATTTTATTAAACCAGAGTCAGTGGAAACTTTTTTTGTACCTTTTCCATAAGAAACTCTTGCTGATTGAACTACAGAGGTATCATCACCCATATAGTCAACAACTCTTACAAAACCATGGTCCAATATTGGAATTGCATCGTACAGAATTTTTTCAAGTTCTGGTGCTGTCACTCTTTTTGTTGAATTTTGCTGAGATTGCTGGTCTTTTATTTCTTTAATTTGTTCGTCGGTTAACTTCATGAATAATTTATTGAATCTATTGAATTTGGTTTTATATTATTAATGTTGGTTTTCCAACTATGACGATAAACGAATTTCGTAATAACCATTACGGACGTGGGGGCAGTACCCACCACCTCCACCATTTTCAACTTATGGGGGTGAATTAGGATCGACGGATGACTAAAAGTTATTCTTTCGTTCGGTATTGTTCCGCCGTGAAGGGCTAATTTATAAATGCTAACGAAAGTTACGCACTTGCAGCTTAATTAATTTATTAATTAAGTTACGGGGTTTGGGGCACCTGGCAACAGAACGCCCCTTAATAAATATTTGTTTTTGGTGCGGTCAGAGAGACTCGAACTCTCATGGGCTAGGCCCACACGGCCCTCAACCGTGCCTGTCTACCAGTTCCAGCATGACCGCATGTTATGCGGCAGATTAAATGAATGACAATTCTATTTCAAGTTGATAAGTTTTTTTTATGGAATTTACTAGTGAAATAAAAAAAGCAACAAGCTCAATTTATAATAAAGTATCAAAAAAAATTCCGGAGATAGAATGGGCTACACATGCTCCTTACATTTATAAAATTAATAAATTAAAGAAAGAGAAGAACGCAGTAATTCTTGCCCACAATTATCAAACACCAGAAATTTATCACGGCATTTCAGATTTTTCTGCGGATTCTTTAGCATTAGCAGTAGAGGCTGCAAAAACAAAAGCGGATATAATTGTTATGTGTGGAGTTCATTTTATGGCTGAAACTGCAAAATTAATGAGCCCTGAAAAAAAAGTTTTACTACCAGATATGAAGGCAGGCTGTTCACTGTCTTCGTCTATAACAGGCGATGATGTTAGAAATCTAAAAAAACAATATCCTGGTGTTCCAGTAGTCTCGTATGTAAATACATCTGCAGATGTTAAGGCTGAAACTGATGTTTGCTGTACATCTGCGAATGCAGTAAAAATTGTAGAGTCATTAGGAGTAAAAAAAGTAATATTTTTACCTGACGATTTTTTAGCTAAATATGTGGCATCACAAACTGATATTGAAATTATTTCTTGGAAGGGAACTTGTGAAGTGCATGAACAATTCAATGATCAAGAAATTAATGATATTAGAAAAGCTAATCCAGGGATAAAAATAATAGCACATCCTGAATGTCCTCCTGATGTAATACAAGCATCTGATTTTGCAGGTTCTACAAGTGGAATGATTAAATATGTAAAAGATAATCAACCAGAAAAAGTTATGATGGTCACGGAATGCTCCATGAGCGATAATGTACAAATTGATAATCCAAATGTTGAATTTATTAGACCATGTAATCTTTGTCCTCATATGAAAAGAATTACTTTACCTAAAATATTAGATTGTTTAGAAAATGAAACTAACGAATTAATAATGGACGATGAGACAATTCAAAAAGCAAGAAAATCTGTAGAGAGAATGGCAGAAATAGGCAGATAAAATCTGTGTCTAAAATTCAATTAAGTAAAAACTTTATAAAATCTTCATGCAAATTAGCTTTGAATGAGGACTTATATCCATCAGGCGATGTTACTTCAGAATTAATTAAAAAAAATATTAAAAAAAAAGTTAAAATGATGTGTAACCAAAATGGAATTTTAGGTGGGATAGAATTTGCTAAAGAAACATTTAAATTAGTTGATAATAAAATAAATTTTAAAAATAAAAAGAAAGATGGATCTCGAATTAAAAAAGGTGAAGTAATTGCTACTATTGATGGTAACCTAAAAAATATTTTAATTGGTGAAAGAGTGGCGTTAAATTTTGTTTCTCATATTTCTGGAATAGCAACAAAAACAAATATGTTTGTAAAAAGGGTTGGAAAAAAAACTAAAATATGCTGCACAAGAAAAACGATCCCAAATCTTAGAGTAATCCAAAAATATGCTGTTAAATTAGGTGGTGGAACAAACCATAGATTTAACTTAAGTGATGAATACTTAATAAAAGATAATCATATAAGTTCTGAAAAAAATTTTGAAAATTTAATTCAAAGGGCCATCAAAAAGAAGGGAAGAAAAAAAATTACAGTAGAGGTTGATAATTTATCTCAGTTAAAGAGAGTATTAGGCCTGAAATTTGATAGAATTCTATTAGATAATATGAATTCGAAAGATTTAAAAAAAGCAGTCAAAATGTCTAAGAAATTTTATGAGACTGAAGCATCGGGAGGAATTAACTTAAAGAATGTTAAAAATGTTTCATCTTCTGGTGTAGATAGAATTTCTGTAGGATCTTTAACTCACTCAATAAATGCGTTAGACTTAAAATTAGAAATCTAGAATTTAATTTTACTTTTTTAGCTGTGCTTGTGCAGCGGCAAGTCTTGCAATGGGTACTCTATAAGGTGAACAGGATACATAATCTAAACCAGCGCTTGCACAAAAATCTATACTTTTAGGATCCCCTCCATGTTCACCACAAATGCCAAGTTTAATTTTTTTGTTATTTTTTCTGCCTTTTTTTGTTGCTATTTCGATCAAATCTCCTACTCCATCGTCTATAGAAACAAATGGATCAACATCAAAAATTTTATTTTCAATATAATCATTTAAGAATTTACCACTATCATCTCTACTGATACCAAAAGTGGTTTGCGTTAAATCATTAGTTCCAAAACTAAAGAATTCTGCATGTCTAGATATGTCATCTGCTTTGATTGCTGCTCTTGGTAGCTCAATCATTGTACCCACTAAAAAATTTAGTTTTGTTTTGGTTTTGTTTTCAACTTCTTTTGCAACTCTAATTACTAAATCTTTCATTATTTTTATTTCTGCTTCAGTTGATACCAAAGGTATCATTATCTCTGGAATAATAGGCTTTATCTTGAGTTTTTTACATTCAACTATTGCATCAAATATTGCGGTGCACTGCATCTCATATATTTCTGGAAATGATATTCCTAGTCTGCAACCCCTGTGACCAAGCATAGGATTTTGTTCATGAAGTTCGGTTATTCTACCTTCTAACTCAGAGTTTTTTGTGTTTAAAGCTTTTGCTACATCGCTAATTTCTTTTTGGTTTTTGGGTAAAAATTCATGAAGTGGTGGATCTAATAATCTAACTGTAACAGGAAGACCATTCATAATTTTAAAGATATCAATAAAATCCTTTTTTTGAAAAGGAAGAAGTTTCTTTAAAGCATTAGCCCTATCTTCTTTTGATTTTGATAATATCATTTCTCTTACAGATAAAATTCTCTCCTCATCAAAAAACATATGTTCTGTTCTACAAAGACCTATTCCTTCAGCCCCGAATTCTCTAGCAGTCTTGCTGTCTAGAGGGGTTTCAGAATTAGTTCTAATTTTTAGTTTTCTAAATTTATCAGCCCAGCTCATAAGTTTGGAAAAATCTCCAGATATTTCAGGTTTGACAGTTTTAACCTCTCCTTTTATAATTCTACCACTTGAACCATCAATGGTAATTAAATCACCTTCTTTAATTTCATTATTTTTCGTTTTAAAAATTTTATTTTGGTAATCTATCTCTATTTCGCTTGAGCCTGATACACATGGTCTACCCATTCCTCTTGCAACTACTGCAGCATGACTGGTCATTCCTCCTCTTGCGGTGAGAATTCCTTTAGCTGCATGCATTCCATTGATATCTTCAGGTGATGTTTCTACTCTTACTAGTATTGTATTTTGCATCATTCCATTTAATCTCTCAGCTTCATCAGAAGTAAATACTACTTTTCCACTAGCTGCTCCTGGCGAAGCTGGAAGGCCTTTGGCTATTACTTCTAAATTCGCTGTTTCATCTAAAGTTGGATGAAGCAAAGTATCTAATGAATTTGGTTGCACTCTAAGCACCGCCTCTTTTTTTGTAATAAGTTTTTCTCTTTCCATATCGACAGCAATTTTTACTGATGATTTTGCAGTTCTTTTTCCTGATCTAGTTTGCAACATCCACAACTTATTTTTTTCGACTGTGAACTCTACATCCTGCATATCTTTATAGTGCTTCTCTAGTTTTATAAGAATTTTTTTTAGATTTTTGTAAACTCTAGGCATAGACTCTTCCATTGAAAGAAGTTTCTCTTTTGCATCTTTTCTAGCTTTCCGAGTTATATGGTGGGGCGTCCTTGTTCCCGCAACAACATCTTCTCCTTGGGCATTTATTAAATATTCACCATAAATTTCATTCATTCCATTAGATGGATTACGAGTAAATACAACACCTGTTGCACAATCATCACCCATATTACCAAAAACCATGGACTGAACATTTACTGCGGTTCCCCACTCTGATGGAATATGATTTAATTTTCTATAAACCTTTGCTCTTTTACTTTCCCAAGACAAAAAAACTGCGCTAATTGCACCTAATAATTGTTCATTTATATTTTGGGGAAAATCTTTTTTGGTTTTTTCTTTTACAATATTTTTAAAGTCTTTAATCAACCCATCCCAGTCATCTTCATCCAAATCAGTGTCTAACAAAACACCTTTTGTAAGTTTATAATTTTCAATTAGTTCTTCAAAATTATAACTTTCAACACCCATAACAACATTTGCATACATTTGTATAAATCTTCTATAACTATCTTTTGCAAATCTCATATTTGATGTTTTATTTGCTAAGGCCGTTACAGTTTTATCATTTAGTCCAAGATTAAGAATAGTATCCATCATTCCTGGCATAGAAACTCTTGCGCCAGATCTTACAGATAACAATAAAGGATTTTTTAAATCTCCAAATCTTTTGCCAGAATCTTTTTCAATATTTTTTAACTCTTTATTTATTTCATTCATGATTTTAGGCTTTAATTGCTTTTTATTTTTATAAAATAGGTCGCAAACTTTTGTAGAAATTGTAAATCCTGGCGGGACAGGCAAACCCATCCTTCCCATTTCTGATAAATTTGCACCTTTTCCTCCTAAAATATTTTTTGGGTTTTTTATTTTTTTTGTATCTTTAGATTTAAAATTAAATATTAATTTTGGCATTTATGATTCTATTTTTGAAAAGTTAAAATAATTATCGAAGCTTTTACACAACATTTTTAAAAGTTCTAGTCTGTTTTTCTTAATTAATTCTTCTTGATCATTGACTATTACATTGTCAAAAAACTCATTAACCTCATTTTTAGCACTTGAAAGAGTTTTAAGACTTTCATCATAATCCTCATCTCTACCTATACTTGAAAAATATTTTTTTATAGCATGTATTTTTTTGTAAAGATTTTTTTCGTAATCATTTTTAAACAGACCGGGATCTGCAGAGCCTACAATTTCTAGGTTAGATTTACTTTCACTGTTCAAAATATTTGCAGATCTTTTATAAATTGAGATTACATCAAGACCAAAATCTTTTTTTATATTTTTATTCAAATTTGATGATTTGTTGTAAATTTTAAGCAAATTATCTATTCCATACGAATTAGTTGAACACTCAATAATATCTTGCCTAATATTTTTTTCTTTCAAATAATTTTTTAATCTATCTAAAATAAAATCTCCCAATTCATCATTTATCAATTTTGAGTCAAAAGAGTAATTTTGTTCTTTGTACAAATTTATTGAATAATTTATTAAATCTCTTAATTTTATTTTTTTTTGATTTTCAATTATTAACCTCAATAAACTAATGGTCATTCTTCTCAAAGCATAGGGATCTTTTGAACTAGTTGGTTTGAGATTAATTCCAAAAAATCCAACTAAAGAGTCGATTTTGTCACTTAATGATAATGCTATACTGTATGGTTTTTTTGGTACTTTGCTATCAATACCACTTGGTAAGTAATGTTCTGAAACGGCTAAGCTTATTTCTTCATCAAAACCTTGCTCTCTTGCAAAATATCCGCCCATCACACCTTGTAATTCAGGAAACTCTCCAACTAAATCTGACATCAAATCGACTTTGCAAATTGAAGAGGCAATTTCTATCTTTTCTTTACTTATTAGAAGTTCATCTGATATTATTCCGCTAAGTTTTCTTACTCTTTGTATTTTATCAAAATAACTTCCCAGTCCATTAAAATAATTAATTTGCTTTAATTTAGATACCTGCTTAACTAAATTTTGAGACTTATTTTTATTCCAAAAAAATTCTGCATCTGCCAACCTTGCTTCAACTACATTTTGATTTCCTAATTTAACTAATCCTTTATTATCCTTGCAATCTGCCACAACTATAAAATTATTTGTTATTTTATTTTTATTATCAAATGTTGGTAAATATTTTTGATGATGTTGCATTGTAATAATAAGTATTTCTTGAGGAATTTCTAAAAATTTCTTATTAAACTCACATACTAAAATTTTTGGTTTTTCAACTATATTTGTTATTTCATCTATAAGTTTTTCGTTAAAATTTATATGAATTTTTTTTTGCTTAGTTGCCTTATTTATTTCTTTAATTATAAATTCTTTTCTTTTATTTTGATTAATTGTTACTCCTTTTTGCTTAAAAAATTTTATATAAGATTTAAAATCATTAAAACTTTTTACCTCATCTTCTAGATCTTTATCTGTAAAAGACTTATTTGAACTCTGCAGATGGCTTAATTTAAATTCAACTATTTTTTTATCAAAAATAGATAAGATTGATTTTAATGGTCTTCCCCAATATAAGTCATGATTGCCCCATTTCATTGACTTCTTCCATGAAATTTTTAAAAGCAGGCTTGCAATATTATCTTTTAACAAGTCATAAATTTTAATTTTTTTTGGTGGTTTGTTGTAGAAGTAAAATATACCTTTATCAGTGCTTTTTTTGAAAACTTTTTCTCTACCTATTTTGTTAGATTTTAAAAACCCTTCTAAAGCCTTTTCTGGAGCATTTATATTAGGTCCTCTTATTTCCTCAGCTTTTTTTATTACATCTTTCGGTATTTTATTTATATGAACAATGAGCCTATTCGGAGTTGAGTATATACTAATTTTATCTTTTATTATAATTTCATTATCATCAAAAAATTTTTTAAAAATTTGTATTAAATCATTTCTAGCATTAGTCTGTAAACTAGAAGGTATTTCTTCACTAAATAATTCAAGAAAAAATTCAGACATTTTAATTTTGTGTTTCTACCCAAATTTTTCCAATTTCTCTTGTCAGATCTCTGATCCTTGCAATATATTCCGCTCTTTGGGCAACACTTATAACTCCTCTGGCATCTAAAATATTAAACACATGACTTGACTTTAAACATTGATCATATGCTGGAAGAGAAATTTTCTTTTCTATTAAAGATTTTGCTTCTTCTTCAAGCATATCAAAAATTTTAAATAAGTTATCTGTATTTGCATACTCAAAATTATAGGCTGAAAATTCTTTTTCAGCTTGATGAAAAACGTCTTTGTATAAAACTCCTTCGTCATTCCAAATTAAATCAAAAACATTTTTTTTATCTTGAATGAACATACATAATCTCTCTAAACCATAAGTAATTTCAACAGATATTGGATTGCATTCCATCCCTGCCATTTGTTGAAAATAAGTAAATTGAGTAACTTCCATACCATCACACCATACTTCCCATCCAAGGCCAGCGGCACCTAAAGTCGGACTTTCCCAATCATCCTCTACAAATCTTATATCGTGTTCTTCATATT
>CACLYQ010000023.1 GCA_902611175.1 uncultured Pelagibacteraceae bacterium | reverse complement strand
TTGTTATTAAAGAATTTATAGATAAAGCAGTTAATTCTTCTTTTGGAAGTTCATCTAAATTTGGTCTTAAAAAGAGAAGGTAATTTCTTTGATTTTCTATATCAACATTCGTGACTATTGTGTTGTTGATTTTATACTTAATTTGAAGGTTTTGAGCATTTATAGGATTGAAAATTCCAAAACATGCAATTAAGAGCGTTAATATTAAATTTATTTTCATTAAAACCTAATCGGTGAAAGCTGTATTTGCTGTCCCTCTTATTTCTGTAAATGGTATAATTTTTACAAGGAAAGATAAGCTTTTAGAAGGTTCTAAACTTCCATCTCTATAAAATTTTTTGTTATAATTTAATCCTATAGACAAACAATCAGTTTTATATTCATATATAAAATCATAGTATTGGGTAAAATCTGAAATTAAATCTTTTGATGTCTCAAAACTTAATTTGTTTTCTTGGTCGAAGGCATAGCTGGTTGTATTTGTTACAACCTCAGAATTACCAAAGTCGTGATTCTCTGTTAAATAATAAAAGTCTGTTATAAAGTTATTAAAATTTATTCCGGCATTTATTTTATCTAAATTTGAAAAATCTAAATCTCTATCATAAGAAAAAGCGTATCCTAACTTAAAATTTTTATTCAAATTTAATACCAGATCTCCAAATATGTCAGATCTTGTCTCGTTTAATTTTGTTTTCTTTGGGAGTTTATTATTTTTTTTATCTTTCAAGACATTTGCCATTCTCAACTCTAATATTTTGTTATCATTTAAATTAAATTTACTAAATTCAAAACCCAATGATAAAGATCTTCCACCTTCCAGTTGTTCATTTGTTCCAATTCTGTTTAAACTAAATACATTATCAAAGTTTATATAAATATCCTTATTGGACATATCGTAATTACCATTTGGACTGTACTTAAATGAAAAAATTGGGTTCAAATAGTTTGTGAAATAATTTGTTTTCTTTTTCAGTGGTAAACTTGTATCAAATTTAAAATTGCTATAAACATTATAGTCTAGATCTTCCTTATAATTTAACGAGTTTTCTGAATATATATTTGTATTTTTTAAAATAATTTCATAATTAGTTAAAAGACCATTGCCGTTTACTTTATCGAAAGATTTAAAAAGAAAATCATTGTTTATGAATGTTTCTTTTATGTTTGTGTTATAATTTTTATAAAAACCATAAGAATTAAAATCAAAAGTTCCATTATAATTTAATGGTATATCTACTTGTTTAAGATAATTAAAATCAGGAAAAATATACTGATATCGGTCATTAGATGTCTTAGTCAAATCTTCATAAACCATGAAAGATGTCTCTAAATTTGCATCATTATTTAAAATAAAGCTTAGATCGATATTAGACTTCAATAAACTAGTGTCAGAAATTAATGGAGATGATTGAGCTAATGAATGTATTTTTAAGTAATTATCATTAGTAACATTTTGTATATTAACATTATAATTAGCTTTTTCATTTATTTTACCATTCTGTTTTAAAAAAATATGAGAACTTGTTCCATTTTTTCCCAGTTTTACACTAGAGTCTAATATTAATTTTGAGTTTTTATAAATTTGTCTAAATTCATTTTGAAATATAAAATTGTTATCCGCATATACTCTTGGATTAAAAGTTATATCTTTATCATTTGATAAAACTTTAAAGTAAGGGATATTTACAGAATTTCCCAATATATCTGAATTAGAATATGAAGGAGTTAAGAAACCTGATTTCCTTTTTATACTTGGGTCTGGGTGATTAAAGTATGGAATATAAAATATTCTTTTATTAAATATTTTAAGCCAAGAGTTTTTATATTCAAAAAGCTTATCTTTTTTATTATGATTAAATACATCGCTATTAAGCTCCCAGCCTCTACATTTTTTTTTATCAATATTACATGTGCTGAATACTGCTTTATTTATTAGAGTATTATTCTCATCAATTACCGTACTTTTACCTTTTAAAATTGGATCATTTTTTTTGTTTCCAAAAAAATTATCCTCAAAATCTATTTTGAGGTCTTTTCCAACAATTTCATTTGATTTCAAATTTATAAATAAGTTTTCAAATAAATAGTGATTATTATTTTTATCAATTAGCTTAGCCCTATCAGATTTAATTACTTCTAATTCTGTATTTAAAATAAATTTCTTCTCAAGGTAGTAAGTATTCCCAATATTATCTAAAATTTTAGTATTCTCGTTACTACTGATTTCGGATAAATTTTTATTATATACCAAATTTTTTGAATTGATTTTGTAAATTTTATTAACAGTTACAAATGTTTGCCCATAACTAGTTATTATGTTTGAAATTTTATTATAGTTTATTTTATCACTCCTTATTAAAATGTCCTCCTTTTTATCAAGAAAATTTACATTTTTTGTAAGTTCTAAAAATTTGTTTTTTTTATTATATTTAACTTCATCACTTTTAATATAAATTTTATCATCTGGAACTTCACTTATAGCATTTTTCGCATTTAAAATATTCCCACCTTCTAAAATATTTATATTTGAGGATTTTATTAATATTTCATCAGCATTTGCACTGATGCAAATTAAAAAACTTAATATTAAATATTTTATTAATTTGTTAGTTTTCATTAACTCGAATAATCCCAATATTACAAATTAAAAATAAAATTAAATGAGGCATCCAAACAGAAATATAAATAGGCAAGATTTCCTTTGTACCCAATAAGTTTGAAAAATAATTGAGATAATACACAAGTACTGAAATTAATATCCCAATTATAATTGTAAAAAATTTTGAATTAATAAAGTTCATTTTTTGCATTATCAAATACCCTAAGACTGTCATTAAAATATAAAAAAGAGGCATGCTATATATTCTATTTATATGAATTTTTACATCTGTAGTAGAGTAACCTATTTTGGAATAATTTTCCGACAGTTTGTGTAATTGAATAATATTTAAAGAATTTAAATTTGAAAATAAATTTGAAATTATTTCCCCGTTAAAAGTAGAAATATGAAAATAACTATCTAATTTTTTATTTAATCCTTCAGAGCTTAGTATTTTAACGTTATTTAAGATCCATTTTTTTTCCCGGATATTTGCGGTTGAAGCTATTAATGTTTTGTTTCCCTCAAAATTTTTATTTGATTCTGATATTGTTAAATTTCTTAATAAATTCTCTTCAAATTTCTCAGCATTAATTATAAATATTTTGTCTTTAATTTCCTCTTTAATCCATAAACCATTGTCATTAACCACAGCTAAATATTCATTATTATTAGAAAAATTATTTTTTATGTCTAAATATGTGCTCTTAAATTTTGAGGACATCGAATAGAAAAATATTAATAAAAATACAGCAATTAATAGGGTTAATATAGATACAATTGATAAAATATTAAAGTTACTAACTCCATTTGTTTTAAATATTTCCAATTCTTTTTTATCATGAAGATTTATAAAAAAAAATTTTGCAGAAATAAGAAAAATAAATGGAAATATATCAAATAATAGTGATGGTGAATTTAATACTGACAAATAAATTGGATAAAATAATCCAGCCTGATATTTTTCAAAAAATTTAATTTCTTCAAAAATATTTATTATCAAACCAATGCATAAAAAAATAAAACTTATAATAAAAAAATTTTTTAAAAAAATTGATACAAGATATTTTTGATATTCTTTTACAATCATAAAAATTTGAGGTTAAAATTAGATTTAAAAAGTAGATAAATATAATAAAGGATAATTAATAACACGGGTAAACTAATAGATATTAATTCTGAGGCTATAGAGTGTTCAATTAGCTTGTAGCTTAGTTGTGATAAAAGAATAATTAAGAATCCAATTATAAATGTATTGAACTTTAAATATGTAAAATTTATTTTTGATTTTGACTTTAATATTAAAAGAGTTGATATCAATCCTAATACAATTATATAAATTGGAAATATTATTCTTTTAAATATTTCTTCATATATATCTTTTAATAAAAATGAGTTTTCTATTCCACATCTGAAGGAGGAATCTTTTCTTTGATATTTAAATTGATTTATACATTTCAACAAAAATAATGTATTTACTTCATTTAATTTTATTCTTTTTCTGGTCTTTGATGTAAATTTAGATAGATCGTATTCTGTTTCTTTAAAATTCAAATTAAATGCTTTATTTTTATCTATATTAATTATTCCTCCATTATTTAATCTTATAAAAAATTTGTCATCTTGGTTATAAATTTTTCCACTATTAGCTATAATAACTTTTGTTTCATTTTTATTTATCCTCTCTTTTATATAAATTCCTTTTATATTTCCATTCTGATCGTAGTTTTCTACAAACAATGTTAAATTTCTTACTACATTTGAAAATTTTTTTTCGTTTAAAAGTTTAGGAAAAAAATCGATTGATGAATTTTTTAAAAAACTTTGACTTTTATATTGCGTGTAAGGGACTATAAATAATGTCAGTGCTAATTGTAACATTAAGAATAAAAGAGAGTATTTAAAAATAAAATTTATAAATTGAATTTTTTTTATACCGTTAGTCCAGAAAACCAAGATCTCATTATTTTCCTCATATTTGTTTATTATAAAAAAAATTGAAATAAAAAATATGAAAATTAAAAGTTTACTAAATATTTTGGGTAAATTTAATAAGGTATAAAGTAAGTAAACCTTGATGCTATGCCCATCCTCAGATACTATATCGAGAAGGTTAACCGCCTGAACGACCCAAACAATTAAAGTTATACCAATAGAGGATAATAAGAAAAACCATAATATATCTAAAGATAATTTACGAAATATTAATTTATTCATTGAAATTATTAATTTAATAAATATACAACAATATCTATTAAATATTTCAAAAAAATGAAGCTAAATTTAGAATTTTCAAATAAAAGTCCTAAAGTCGCTGTACTTAATGAGGTAATTTTAATAAAAGAGAAAAATATTAAAGATAAATCTCTAAAAAAAATCACAACACAAGTATTTTCTAACAAACTGTTTTTAGAAAAAAAATTTCTTAGTATAAATTCAGAAAAAAAAAACTATGTTTTTGTTAATTGCTTAAATACTTCTACAACAATCGACTTTGAAAAATTAGGTTCAAAGTTATATGAATTTTTAAAAAATAATAAAATAGAAAAAACATTTATCAACTCGAATATAATTTCTCTAACAAATAATCAATTCGAAAAATTCTTACATGGCGCACAACTTAAGTCCTATGAATTTAACTTATACAAATCTGATAAATTAAAAAAATTATCAATTACTCTCCATATATTAGGAAAAAAATTTCAAAAAAATAATTTGTTGAGAATTAAATTATCTGCACTTTTAGATGGAGTTTTTCTTGCTAGAGATCTTGTTTCAGAACCTGGAAATATTTTACATCCAGATGAATATGCAAAACGTATTACTAAACTTAGAAAATTTGGATTAAAAGTTACTGTTTATGACCAAAAAAAACTAAAAAAACTTGGCATGAATGCATTACTTGGAGTAGGTCAAGGCAGTATTAGAGGATCATACTTAGTAACAATAGAATGGAATGGAACAAATAAAAAAAGTAGACCTTTGGGTTTTGTTGGAAAAGGTGTATGTTTTGATACCGGTGGTTACTCACTAAAACCAGCAAAATTTATGGAGGATATGACTTATGATATGGCTGGTTCAGCAACGGTTGTAGGTTTAATGAAAACACTGGCCCTTAAAAAATCAAAAATAAATGCAGTTGGAGTGGTTGGACTTGTCGAAAATATGGTTAGTGGAAATGCCCAAAGACCTGGAGATATAGTAAAGTCATATAGTGGCAAAACTATAGAAATTTTAAATACTGATGCTGAAGGAAGATTAGTGCTAGCAGACGCGTTAACTTTTACTGAAGAGAAATTCAAACCAAAACTTATTATTGATTTAGCAACTTTAACTGGTGCAATTATTGTATCTTTAGGATCTGAATATGCTGGACTATTTTCAAACGATGATAAATTATCTAAACAATTAATTGAATCAGGAAAAAACGTAGAGGAAAAACTGTGGAGAATGCCTCTAAATGACAACTTTGATAAATTAATAAATTCCAAAAATGCAGATATGCAAAATATAAACTATGTTGGTGGCGCTGGATCAACAACTGCAGCACAATTTTTACAAAGATTTATATTAAATAAAACTCCTTGGGCTCACTTAGATATAGCAGGGATGGCATTTTCAAAATATGGTGGAGCCTTAAATTCTGGTGGGGCTACTGGATATGGAGTTAGGTTATTAAATAAATTTATAGAGGATAATTATGAATGACAAAGAGCAAACTCTCTCGATAATTAAACCAGATGCTGTTGAAAGAAATCTACAGGATGAGATTAAACAAGAATTTATAGGCAAAGGATTTGAAATTATAAAAGAAAAAAAAATTCATATATCCAAAGAAGAAGCTGAAAAATTTTACAAAGTACATGAATCCAAGCCATTTTATAACGATTTATGTGCTTATCTGTCGTCAGGACCAATTGTTGTTATGAATTTGCAGCGAAAAAATGCAGTCATTGAAAACCGAAAATTAATGGGTGCAACAAACCCAAAGGATGCAGAGGATGGAACCTTAAGAAAAAAATATGGTATTTCAATTGATAAAAACTCAGTTCATGGGTCCGATAGTGTTGAAAATGCAAAAATTGAGCTAGATTTCTTTTTTAATGATTAGTTAATAATTTAATAATCGCTAAAGGATAAATTTTATGTTCTATTTTTAAAATTTTTCTTTCTAAACTTTTTTCTGTATCTGATTTTAAAATTTTGATTTTTTTTTGCAATATTATTTTACCAGAGTCTAATTTATCATTAACAATGTGAACCGTTGCTCCTGAGAATTTATCTCTATTTTCAATTGCTCTTTTATGCGTATTTAAACCTTTATATTTAGGTAATAGAGATGGATGAATATTTATTATTGGTTTAGATAATTTCTTAATAAAATTTTTTGACAGAATTTTCATAAAACCAGCTAAACATACTAAATCAGTTTTATGTTTTTTTAATAATTTTAAAGATCTATTTTCGAAATTTGACTTGTTCAAATATTTAATATATTTGCTTTTTACTTTTGATTTACTTGCCACCTTCAATCCTTTCGCTTTTGAATTATTAGAAATTACTAATACAATTTTTATCAAAGAATTTTTGGTCTTTGAATATTTTATTAACGATTTTAGATTGCTGCCCCTTCCACTTATGAGGATAGAGATTTTTTTTTTACCAAGAAATTTTTCCACTTAATTTTACTTTTTTTGATTTTTTTATTATTTTTCCAATAATATAAGGTTTGTATTGATTTGGAAAAAATTTATTTATATTTTTGTAATTATTAGCACTTATTATTAAACAAAATCCAACACCACAATTAAAAGTTTTCAGCATTTCTTTTTCAGATATACCTTTGTTCTTGAGCCATTTAAAAATTTTTAATGCTCTAACTCTATCTAAATTTATCTCTGCACATAAATTATTTGGTATTATTCTTTTAATGTTATCTTCTAATCCACCACCTGTAATATTTGCACATGCATTTAAATATTTTTTATTAATTAAATCTAAAATATATGTGACATAAATTTTCGTTGGCTTAAGTAATTCTTTTTTTAAAAAAGAATTTTTTTTTAAATCTATTTTCTTCTTTTTAATTATATGCCTTACTAAAGAGAAGCCATTAGAATGAAGTCCACTTGAAGGTACAGCTAATACTAAATCATTTTCTTTTATTTTATTTATTAATATTTTATCTTTTTCTACTATTCCTAGTGAAAACCCAGCAATATCAAATTTTCCCTTAGAATATGTTCCTGGCATTTCAGCTGTTTCTCCACCAACTAATTCGCAGCCAGCTATTTTGCATCCTTTTATAATTCCTTTGACTATATTTTTAAGTTTTTTTGGATTTATTCTTTCAACTGATATGTAATCTAGAAAAAGCAAAGGTTTTGCACCTTGTACAATTAGATCATTAACACACATCGCTACAAGATCTATACCAATCGTATCAAATTTATTTAGCTGATTTGCTACCTCGATTTTTGTACCAACTCCATCTGTACTAGTAACAAGGTATGGATTTTTTAATTTACTAGGCAGTTTAGTTAGCGCTCCAAAGCCACCAATATTCTTAAATTCACCACTTTTTTTTGATTTTTTTGTTCTTGAAGATATAAATTTAATAAAATTATCTGCTTTTTTTATGCTGACACCGCTATTTTCATATGTAAAATTTTTAGATCTCATACTAAAATTATGTTCCTAATAAAAAATAAAAATAATAATTGTTTATACTTTTTTTTTTTACTTTTGATTTTATTTTTTATCAAGTTTTCCACAATTAAAGCATTTGCTGACAACTACACAGTCAAAAATATTAACATTAAAGAACAATACGATTTAAATTTTAATAAAGATTTTGTAATTAACAAGGGGTTTGAAAAAGCATTTAAAACTTTAATTTATAGAATCGTGGAAAATAAAGATAAAATTCTATTTAAAGATGTGTCAAAAAAGAAAATTAGTTCACTAATCGATAATTTTTCAATTACAAACGAAAAATTTGTAAATGATAACTACGAAGTTGATTTTGAAGTTAAATTTGATAAAAAAAAATTATTATCTTTTATAAGAGACCAAAACGTTATTTCTTCAGTTCCTAAAAATATAGAAGTTCTATTTGTACCAATTCTAATCGACACACAAAATAACGAACTTAAATATTTTAATCAAAATTATTTTTATGATAATTGGAATAATATTCA
>CACLYQ010000022.1 GCA_902611175.1 uncultured Pelagibacteraceae bacterium | reverse complement strand
AGAGCTTTTGGAAGTCATAAAATTTTATTCAGATTAAAAATTACTCAACAGTAATTGTTTTTTCTAAAACATTCCCTGAAGTTGAACATTCAGAATCTACTGTAAAGCAAGTCTTCACGTCTATTGAAGTTGTCGAAGCCGCATTTAGATTAACATATCCACCGGTTCCAGTTGAAGTACCACTTCTTACTGCCAAAGCACTAGTTGCGTATGGATTTTTAAAATCAGCGAAGGGTCCGTCACTTGCTGTAGCTGCATCAATAACTTTTTTTGCTGTCTTACCGCTGCATGTTAATTTACCACCCATAGCTGTACTTTCACCTAAATTACATTTTTGTAATTCCGCAGAAATATATTTTACAACGTTTGCATGAGTTGATTTAGCTGCCTGTTTTTTGGCTCCTGATGTGTAGCCTGAGTATGCTACAACGCCAACTGCTGCAAGAATACCGATAATTGCTACCACGACTAATAATTCTATAAGTGTGAAACCTTTATTATTTTTTTTCATAAGTAATGATCCTATAATTAATAAAAATATGTGTATACATATAAATTATATCTTTTAAAAGGCAATATCTATACTTCAATTGTAATCAAAATGGGTCATTTTTGTTGATTTAGCAAGGAAATTTAATAAATATTAATAATTATGTCATATAAAGTTACAGAAGAAAACGACATATCAACTGTTCACCTAGATGGTGAAATAGATATGGACGTAACTGAAAAAGCAAAAGAGATAATAATGCCTTTAATAGAGGCAAAAAAAGAAGTTCATCTTAACTTAAAAGAAGTTCAATACATGGACTCTTCAGGAATTTCAGTTTTAATTGAAAGCCACCAGAAAGCAACCGAACTTGGAACAAAAGTTATTCTTAAAGAGATAAGTAAATCAGTTTTAAAAGTAATTATGATGGCAAAACTTGAACAAATATTGAATTTGGACTGATAAATGAATGTTGCAATAAAGTCTATAACTGAACAGAGAGATTTTGTTGTTAGTTCATCAAGTTTAAAAGAAGTTAGATCATTCTCTAGAGAAGTATTTGAAAAAGTAAATATAAATCAAGATTTAAAAGATGAGTTGGTGCTAGCAATAGCAGAAGCAGCACAAAATATTGTCAAACATGCATATCAAGGTGAAGATACAGATGACAAAATGGAAATTAAAATTTCACTTGAAAACGGTCAACTCGAAATTGGTTTTTTTGATAAAGGAAGACCAGTTGAAGAAAAAAATGTGAGACACAGAAAAATTGATGATATTAAACCAGGTGGATTAGGAACTTTTTTTATTCAACAAATAATGGACGCAGTTGTTTTTAAAGAAGGTGAGAAGCCTTGGATAAATCATTTAGTCTTAACTAAAAATTTAAACTCTTAACCGCCAATAATTGCACCAACATTAAAGATTGGTGAATACATGGCGATCATCAATCCACCAATCATTGTTCCCATAAATACAATCATTATTGGTTCGATCAAACTAGACATATTATCTACCGCTGTATCAAACTCCTCTTCATAGTAAGAAGATACAGAAGTAAACATTTCATCTAAATTTCCTGTTTGTTCACCAACAGAAATGAGCTGACTAAACGTAGGTGGAAAAACTGGTTCTTTTAAAAATAATTTTGTAAGTGTGTCTCCTGAAAAAACTCCTTTTTTAACATTTTCTAATGCTTGAGTTACGACATCGTTATTACTTACTTGTTTAGCGATTTCTATGCTTTCTAAAAGGTTTACTCCTGCTGCACTAAGATTACCCATTATTAATGCAATCCTAGCAATCAATGATTTTAAAATCATATCGCCGAAAACTGGCATTTTTAAAACTCGTTGATGCCACTTATATCTAATTGCAGGAATTTTAGTTGTAGTATATTTGAATATAACAAAACCTATTATTGATACTATTCCAAGTGTTAGTCCACCAGCACCTCTCATAAAATTACTTGCATTCATAATGACAGCTGTTGGGGTAGGTAATGCAACACCCATTCCCTCATACATTTCAGCAAATACTGGAACAACTTTAATTAACATGAACACCATGACAGTTATCGCAACCGTAAACATCACTACTGGATAAGTTAATGCACTTTTAATTTTCTTTTTAACTTTTTCTCTTTTTTCTAATGAATCTACTAATTTTAAGAGGAAATCATCAAGTTTACCGCTGGCCTCTCCAGCTTTAATCAAATTTATATAAATATTATCAAATATCTTGGGATATTTTTCAAAACATTTAGAAAGAGTTATACCACCTTCTAAACTTTTTCTAATGTCTTCAATAATTTCTTTCATGGTAGGGTGTTCTATTTGATCTCTAAGCATCGTTAAAACGTTTAAAATTGGCAAACCTGCTTTTACCATTGTTGCAAATTGCTTAGAGAAAAGCATTACATCCGCTGGAGTGACTTTTTTCTTACCAAAAGAAAAGCCACTTTTTTTGCCCTTTTCTTTTTCAGCTTTTTTCTTTTTAACTTTGATTAAGTTTGTAATTATTATTTTTTGTTCTTTAAGTTTAAAAGAGGCTTCTTCTTGATTTATAGCCTCTATTTCACCTTCAATATATTTACCTGCAGATATTCCTTTATAAGAAAAAGTTTCGGCTGACATTTGCTACTCCATAGAGAGAACTCTATCATACTCTCTAAAATTAAGATCACCTGTTAGAATTAATTCTCTTCCCATATCTTGCATTGTCCTAAACCCTTCATTTGAAGCAATTTCTTTAAGCTCAGGGGTTGTTGCTTTTCTTAGGATTGCCTCTTTAATTGGTTTTGTAACATTTAAAATTTCATAAATACCCATTCTACCTTTATAGCCAGTATCTTTACATTTTGGGCAACCACTTCCTTTTTGAACTTTTGCCCTTGAAGCCTGTTCAACTGTAAATCCCAAATCAGCTAAAGCCTTAGGTGTTATGTCTTCATCTGGCACTCTACACTCTGAGCATGTTTTTCTTGCTAATCTTTGTGCCAAAACAAGTGAAACGGCTGCGCTAATCAAATAATCGGGTGTTCCCATGTTTTGTAACCTTGTAATGGTACTTGGTGCATCATTAGTGTGAAGTGTGCTAAATACCAAGTGACCTGTTAAGGCTGCTTTCAATCCAATATCAACTGTTTCTTTATCCCTCATCTCACCAACTAGAATTATTTCTGGGTCTTGTCTTAAAAAGGATCTAAGTGCAGTAGAAAAGTTAAAACCAATATCATCTTTAATTTGAACTTGTCCAACACCATCCAATTCATACTCAACAGGATCTTCTGCAGTTAAAATATTTAGGTGAGGTTTAGAAACTTCTTTTAATATACTATAAAGAGTTGTAGTTTTTCCTGATCCAGTAGGACCCGTTACAAGAACCAAACCTTGTGTTCCATGAATTGCTTTTCTTAAATTTTTTAGATCCGTTTCTTCAAAATTTAGTTGCTCTAAACTAATATCTCCAGCATCTTTATTAAGAACCCGCATTACAATTCTTTCATTTGTTGCTGTGGGAAGAATTGATAAACGTAAATCAACTACTTTGCCGTCAATTTTAAAAGGTATTGCTCCATCCTGAGGCAATCTTCTCTCAGCAATATCTAATTTTCCCATGATTTTAAATCTTGTGACTACTGCACCATAATTTGAATGAAGAAATTTTTTGAAATGTTCTTGTTCTTGTAGAATTCCATCAAGTCTATATCTAACTCTTGATGTAAATCTATATGGTTCAATATGAATATCAGATACTCCTGATTTAATTGCTTCTGCTACGACTGCTGTACTAAATTTTATAACCTCAGACTCGTTTTCTATAGCTTCTATATCTTCTTCAGGTGGTTTTTCTAAAACTTCAGCTTGTTCATCAACATCGTAATCAAAAGTTTTAGTTTTTTCAGCATTTGTTTGCCTGATATCAGATATAGTTCTTTCTCCATCTGCTAGAAGTTTATCAATAAAACTGGAAATATCTGAAACTTTAGCTGCATGAAGTTCGATATCCATTTTTGTTATAGTCCTCAAATTTCTCATCAAACTTAATTTGGATATATCTGAGATCGCTATATGCAAAACTTTGCCTTCAATTTTAAAAGGAGCAATAAAATTCATATTAATATAATTAGATGGAAGCACTGCTTTTAGCTCGTCAGTTACCTCAACTTTTGATAAATCAATCACATCTAAAGATTGATCTTTAACAAGAAGATCTAAAATTTTTTCCTCATCAGTTAGGTTTAACTCAAAGACAGCATCTAATTGAGATTTTTCACCATCTCCTGATATCTTTTTAATTTCGGCTAAATCTTTTCCAGAAATTATATCTTGGTCAATTAAGATATTGATTAAATTTATTTCAGACTCTCTACTTATATTAATCATTATAAAATTCTTGGTGCAATAAACACTAAAAGCTCATCTAGATTATCAGAGTTTGCTTTGCCTTTAAAGAGGTTGCCTATCACAGGCATATTTCCTATTGCAGGAACTTGATTTTTGTTATTTGCAATCACATTTTTCTTAATACCACCAATTACAACTATATCTCCGTCAGCAACTAGTAATTTAGTTACAATTTCCATTTTATTAATTGGAGGTTCGTCAGATGAAGCTGTCCTATTTGGTGTGTCGTTATTCACTTGAATAGTAAGTAGTACATTTCCATCACCTATAATACTTGGGGTTACCTCTAATTTTAAAGCCGCTTCTTTAAATGAAGTTGATGTAGTCCCGTCAGATGTAGTTTGGTATGGAATTTCCTCACCTTGAGTAACTGTTGCAATTTGATTATCTAAAGTGAATACCTTTGGATTTGAAATTGTTTTACCCATTCCCATACTTTCTAATGCAGTAATCTCTGCTTTTAAAACTCCTGAACCTGTTCTTCTTAAAATACCTATTCCGCTTGTTGCTCCAGTTACAGGAAAATTAGACAATGAGTCTGAGACACTACCTAGTCCAGCACCATCTCCAGGAACAGTTCCAAGCTCACTTCCTGAGCTTGTGCCTGCAACACCTCCTGCAACATTTCCAGATCTATTATAATATCCACCAAGTCTGGCACCTAAAGCTCTCTCAAAATCTGAATTTGCTTCTACTATAAAAGCTTCAATTAAAACTTGTTTTGTTCTTATATCAATTTCTTTAATCACTTTATCAACAACATCTAAGTCTTTTTCCTTACCTCTAACTATAATTGATCTTGTAGTTACCTCTTCTGTTATTTGTATTGGAGTGTAAGAACTTTCTCCTGTAGTTGATGTAAATAATTCTTCAATTGTAGCTTTTGCTTGCTTCGGTGTAATATAATATAGCCTAAATATCTCTGAATATATTGGTTCAACACTGTCCTCTAGCTCAACTTTCTTTTTTACAGCTTGAGCCCTTTCAGATTTATAAGTTTCTTGAGCGGTTAAAGTTTCTGGTGAGTGTACTCTTATTAAATTACTTGCAACATCCACATCAGATGCATAATTTTTCATATCTAACAAAGCCTGAAAGGCTTTATCCCATGGCACATCAATTAATTCTGCAGATATAGCCCCAGCTACTTCATCTCCAACTAAAACATTAATCTCTCCAATTTTACCCATTAATTTCATAGTTTCTTTATAATCTAAGTTTTTAAATTTAAGTGTTACTCTTTGTTTTAATAATGGGTAGTCGTCTGGAATAATTAAATAATTTCTTTGAGCTTCAGAGGATATTTTTTTTCTTTTGCCTAATTTTTTTCCATCTCCTTCAATAGGTTTAGGTCCCATTTCAAGAGTTTTTGATATTTCTGATTGTCCTGATTTTACAACATCTTTATTTTTTATTAGGGGAACATTGTGTTTAAAAGGCTTGTCATATTTTTTAATATTTTGACATGCGTTGAGCACAAACAAAAATAAAACTAAACCAAGATATGTAGATATTTTTTTAATAATCATCTGCCTCTCTTAACTGATTATTAAAATCAATAATCATATACTTTCCATCATCCTTTTTAAAGATAGCTTCTGTTAATCTTAAATCAACTAATTGAATTGGCCCTAAATATTGACCAAGTGTAAGAGTTAAAACTTCTCCTCCAGAATTAACTAATGAAATATAACTATGATCTTTACCTGAAATCAAACCTACTAATTTAAAATTATATAAGCTCAATTCATTTTCTTGCTCTTCTTCTGGTATATTTCCTGACATCGAGCTAGTTCCTTCATTGCCAGCAAATGGATCATTTAAAGGAACTTCGTCTTCTTCTTGTAATTCTTTAGCGATTTCTTTTGCAGCGTCTAACACTTCTTGTTTTTGATCATGATTATCTGCAAAAGAAGTTTTCGATATTAAAAGAAATATTAATATGAATAATATTTTAGAAAAATTCATTTGGTAACCCTACAATTGTTAATTCTCCAGTAGCAACTATCGCTCCAGTTGAATCGTTTTGTACTACACTTATAGTCTCTTTGTCAAAATTTAACATTTTATTCTGTCTAGACACTGCTCTTTTAAACTTAATGTAACCTAAGAAATTTCCCTTAATTTCATAATCTACTGGAATTTTGTAGTACGAGACCATTTCTTTTGTAAGATTATTTTCTGCTTGATCTGTGACCCCGCCTTTTAAGACTGGTTTTGGTTTTTTCTTTTCAATTTTAGAAATCACAAGACCATTTACTGCAGCGTATTTACTTAGGCTCTGATATAGATCTTCAACTTCAGCTTTTGAGTGAAATAAAGTTGATGTTTTTTCAAAGTCAGGTTTCATTTTTTTAATTCTTGCTTTAAAAGTAATTATCTCATTTTCAAATTGTGCAATTTCATTTTGCTTTAAAATTTTATCATTATATTTTGCTTTTCTTTCTTTAACCATCGGATTTAAAATGATGTAATAAATAATTAAAAATAATACGATTGCTCCAAAACCAGAGCCGAATTTAATTAAAGTTTTCTTTTCAACAGAAGCTAGCTTCTGTTTTAAATCATCCATTGTAATATTTTTTAAATCCATTAAACGCTCTCCAATACACAAGCTATTTTAAAGCCCTTCATAGTTTGCGAATTTTGCTGTTCATTAGGTAATGTCATGCTCGCTAAAGATGCTTGCGATATAAGCTTCTTATTATTTAAATTACTAATGAGTTTTAAAATGTCTTGATCGCTAAATGCTGATCCTTCGATTATAACTAGGTCTGCCCCATTATATTCTATAGACTTAAACTTAACTCTTTTAGGTACTGCTGATGCAATTTGAGCCAAAACTCTGAAACTTACAGTTTTATTTGACTTAATTGATTTGCTAAGTTGCAAAGATTTTAAAATAATTCCAATTTCTTTAGCATACTTATTTTTCTCTAAAGTTTTTAATTCATGAGTTTGGACAATTTCATCGTAATCGACAATTTTTTTATTTAAATCAGTTATTTGCCAAAAAGCGAAACCAAAAAGTACAATGTATATAACTGCAACAATTCCAACAACTCCTTTGAAAGCAAAATTTGAAAAAGCTTTTGCCTTTTTTTGCGCAATCATATTTTCTCTATTAGGTAATAAGTTTATATTCTTAACTGCGGTTACAAATTTATAGTATCCAAATACGTCAAGTTTTCTAAATGCCAATCCCATTACAGTTGAAAAATATGAACGATTGTCAATTTTTACATCGTTTTCTAATTGAGCAGGAATTTTAATTCCTTCAAATGGATCAAATAAGTTATATCCTGTATTGACCATATTTTTTCTAAAGCTGCCTAAATAATCTTCTACATTTTGCAAATTAGATACTACTTTTAAGTTTCTAATCCTTTTTTCATATTTCTGTTCAAAATCCTGCACAGCTTGTTTAACTTGAGTCATGTATCTTCTTACTAAAGCGTCCATTTCCTCTTGGTTATTACTTTCTTGGAGTGTTTTTCTATCCTGTGATCTTATAAAAATATCCGTTATGATTGGATTGTTCTCATATAGTATCATTACATAATTCTCATCGAAACCAAATTCCAAAACTGCTGTTAAATTAGAATCTTCAATGGATCCTGCAATTTGATTAATTTGATCTACTGCGGATTTTAGTGCAAAACATTTAACATCAATAATTACTGCATTAAGCCCACCTTTTTTAATAATATCTGTGTAGCTATTTATGTCTGATAGCTTTGAAGCTACAAATAAAATATCCATAGTATTTCCAGTTTTGTCTCTATTAATTACTTGATGAAATATTGAATAATCATTTAAATTATCAGTTAACTGAACTAAATTTTCCCATAGTGAGTCTGTATCTATTGCTTTTTTTAATTCTTCATCAGTCATTAAAGGTGCAGTAACTACTCTTATAATTGCACTAGTGACTGGAATTGCTATTGCAGCATTTGTTGTTGTAATTTTCGATTTTTGTAAGGCTAATTTTAATTCATCAGCGACTTTATCTGGATTTTCTAAAACTGTTCCATTTTCAGGTATGCCTTCAAATTTATGTACATAAAATCTATCTAATACCCATTGATTAGCCTTGTTACTTGAAACTTGTGATAATCTTATTTCATTAGATGTTAATTCAACACCTAAAATCTCTTCTCCTTTTATAGCTTGCTTGCCTAGCCTCTTTTTTAAAAATTTATCAAAAAATCCCTCTTTCTTCTTTTTGCCATCAGCTGCCTGAGGAACTGGAGGTGTATTGCCCTGTTCCTTACTTTTCTTTTTGAATAGGTTTGCAAAAGGATTTTTCATAATTTTTTTTTTAGATTTTAACTATATACTCAACTTTTACTAGAATAAAAACTTAGTTATCCAGTTTGGGGCATTTAGTAAAATTAATTGGTAAATTA
>CACLYQ010000021.1 GCA_902611175.1 uncultured Pelagibacteraceae bacterium | reverse complement strand
ATATGCAATTGTTGAGTCTGAAAATCTATCAATCAAAATAGCCTTCTTATTAATATTTTTTTTTATAATTTTTTCTACATTTTCTGATCTTGATGCAAACATTAACAAAAGATCTGTTTTGTTATTCAAGCTCGAATTTGTATTAAGAATAATTTTTCTTAATTTTTCTGAATTATTTGAACCCCCTGGTTCTCTAAATTTAATAAATTTAATCTTTCTTTTTTTCAAATAATTTTCAGCTATTTTAATATTTGTTGTTTTTCCTGAGGTTTCTATACCTTCAAATATTATTATTGGATATTTATACATCACCCCATATTAAAAAATTAATAGAGGAAATTAATCTAGATAAAGCATTTTGTTTTTGCACATTTTCCATAGCGTATAAAGAATGATTGGATACAAGTTCATCTTTATATAAAATTTTTATTTCTGCCAATTCATCTCCTTTAATTATTGGTGCTTTAATAGGTCCATCATAAACAATTTTAACTTTCAAATATTTTTTTTTAGCCTTAGGTATTGTTTTAAATATAGTATCTTTGGTATTAACTTTAACTTTCTTTTTGTTGCCTTGCCAGACATCAAGTTCATAAAGATGCTGATTTTCATTTGTTATTTTAATCGTATCAAAATTTGTAATACCCCAGATTAATAGTTTTTGAGACTGTTTTGATCTAGAATTCTTAGTTTCAAAGCCGCTTGCAACTGCTAACAGTCTTCGTTCTTTTCTTAATAATGATGAAGCTAATGAATATTTCTCTGAATCAAGATAACCAGTTTTAATACCATCTACGCCCATATTTTTGTATAAAAGTGGATTTCTATTTCCTTGAGTTATTGGATCGCCACCCGTTCTATACCAGGTAAATTCTTTTATTTTAAAGTATTCATAATATTTTGGATGATTTTTTATTAAATAATTTGACATAATTAAAATATCTCTAACCGTTGAATAGTTGTTGTCATCATTAATACCGGATGAGTTAGAAAAATTTGTATTTTCCATTCCTATTTCTTTTGCTTTTTCAGTCATTAATAAAGCAAACTCATCTTCAGTTCCTGCTATACCTTCGGCTAACGCTACACATGCGTCGTTTCCAGAGGCAACAATAATTCCTAATAATAGATCTTCAACACTAACTTCATCACCTACCATTATAAACATTGATGAATATCCAGATGAAGATAATCTCCAAGCATTTTCAGAGACTAGAAATTTTTCATCTAAAGTTATTTCACCATTTTTCAATAAATCAAAAGCCACTATCGACGTCATTATCTTCGTCATTGATGCTGGAAATATTTTTTCATCAGGATTTTTTTCATATAAAATTTCGCCAGATAAATAATCTTGTAAAATTACAGTTCGTGCATTTATATTAAATTTGGCTAAGGAAAAGTTTGTTGTAGAAAATAACAATATCGTAGTAATCAGAAATAATTTAATTTTCATAATTTAACTAATTCTATATTTTCAAAATTTATATTAGAAATCTCATTATATACATTTCTAATAGATCCTAAATTATAAAATGGACCTTTATAAACCCTATATAAATTTTTAGACATTTTTTTGATATTTATATCTTTTATATTAAATTCTTCTTCAAGCCTATTTTTCAGCGTGATTGCAGAGTCCTCAAAAAACAAATCTGCAAATTTAATTATAAATTCAAATTTTAATTTTTTTTGATTATTATTCTTGATGATATTTTCTTTTTCAAGAGATATATTTTGAATGGAAATACTATCTACAGGCGCTTTATTAGCAACTTTTTTTTCCTCATCAAATGTTTTTACCTTATTTGCAACAAAGGTATTATTAAGATTGATAGTCTCAATTCTAACATATGGTTGATTCGGATCTATTTCGAGCTCAGATGCTATTCTTTCAGAAATCACAGAATTATAAAATATAGGATATTTTGAAAAACCCCCTACTTTTGCAATCAAATACTTTTCATTTAATAAATTTGTAACTTTTATATCTGTATCTTTTTTAAGTTTATTATTGAAAATAGTTAAAGATCTCTGGTCAATTTTTTTTGAAACTATTTTTTTTTTTAAAATATCATTGTTAAATATTAGAGCAAAACCATCATTTGAATAATTTTTAAACGATTTATTGATAATTACGTTCTTATTCGTAGTTTCACATGATGTCAAAAATATTACTAATAAAATTATTATCTTAGGTTTCATTTTCAAAACTATTTTTTAATGTGCATACCGCTAAACTAAATCTTAATGATCTATTCCACTTTAAGATTAACTTATAATTATCAAAAATAATATACGCAGGTTTAAGTTTATTAGCATTTTCAACAATTTCAGCATCTGGAGTCACTATTGCAGCTGTTAAATTATCATATTTATCTAAAAAAGATGAATTTTTTATATAATTTTTTAAATATTTTACTTTTCTTTCATTTTTAATTTTTTTTGCTGATGTATTTAAAAATTTATCAGGAATATTTTCATTTAAATTTACTCTATAAAAACATGGAGTATTATCATTCCAACCAAGATTACTTAGATAGTTTGCTGCAGATGCAAAAGAATCTTCAATATTTTTTAGATCAATTGAGCCATCTTTATTATAGTCAATGGCATGATTTTTAATTGTGGAAGGCATAAATTGAAAATTACCAAAAGCACCTGCCCAAGATCCAAATAAGGTACTTGGATCTATAATTTTTGCATCTACTAATTTTAAAAGAGTGATTAATTCTTTTGTAAAAAATTCACTTCTCCTTTGATCATAACTTAACGTTGCAAGTGAAGAAATAATATCCATTTTACCTAAATAATTACCAAAGTTAGTTTCAATACCCATTAGTGCTAACAGTAAATTTTTATCTACCTTGAATTCAGAAGATACTTTATTAATAATATTATTTTCTTTATTTAATATAACTTTACCTAGCTTAACTTTTTTGCTCGACGTTCTTTTCGAAATATATGTCTTCGTGTCTTCATAAAATTCAGGTTGATATCTATCATATTTTATTACATCAGATAAAAACCTAGAATTGTCTATTAATTTATCGACTGTAGATTTACTTATACCTTCATTAATTGCTCTTTTCTTAAATTTAATTTTCCATTCAATAAAATCATCGGCGATTAAATTAGTTGAATTAATAATAATTAATAAGGATAAGATAAATAATCTAATTTTTTTCATATAGATCTTTCAGATATATCGTTACAGCAATCCATATTAAAATAAAGCTGATTAATTTATGTATATCCAGTTCCTCACTATATAAAAAATAACCCAATAAAAATTGCAATGTTGGTGTTATATAAAAAACCATACCAGTTGGACCTAAACCACATAATTCAACACCCCGAACATATAAATACAAAGGAATCACCGTCATAGGACCTGCCAACATAAATATTAACATTAATTTAACATTCGATATATCAAAATCGTTTAAATTATTTTGTACAATTAAATAAAATGCAAATATTACAGCTGGAAAAATAAATAAACTTTCAACCAATAGACCAATATCTGTATCTACATCAATTTTTTTTCTTACTAAATTATAAAAACTCCAACTTAAAGCTACAATTAAACCAACCCATGGTATTGATTGGAAACTAGATATTACTAAATACAAAATTGATATAGTTACGATTAAAAGTGAAATTTTAGTTTTAAAACTTAATTTCTCTTTTAAAAAAAAATAACCTAAGAAAACACTTATTATTGGCATTATGAAATATCCAAAACTAGCATCTATAACTTGATCATTGCCTATTGCATAAATCCAAACAGCCCAATTTGTAAAAATTAATAATCCAGATAAAAAAAGCATCATAATTTTTTTTTTATCTTTAAAAACTGAGCTAAATTTTTTCCACTTTGATAAAATGATTGTTGTTAAAATTAGCATAACAGTTGTCCATGCACTTCGATGAAGGACAACTTCAATGTGACCGGCAAAAGCAATATATTTAAAATAGATAACTCCAATAAAGCCCCACCAGAAAGAACCAAATGCGGTTAAAATTATACCTTTATTAAATTGATTTTTGCTTAACATTATATTGATCAATTAAACTATTTTGTTTATGAAATATAGAATTTTAATTATTAAAAATTAGGAGAGATGGCTGAGCGGTTGAAAGCACCGGTCTTGAAAACCGGCAAAGGGGCAACTCTTTCCTGGGTTCGAATCCCAGTCTCTCCGCCACTAATATCTTTTTTTAAATTCTATAAGTTTTTTTAAGATAACAGTATCTTCAAAATCTTTTGAATTTTTACCTAAACTTAAATTGACTAAAGTTTCGTCATCAAAATTTATTAACTTATCTAAAGAAACTAATTCTTTATGATCGAGATTATCAATAATCGAATTAACAAATTTAGATACAAAGATATCCATTTCTTTAGTTCCACGATATTGAGCTCTGTATAAAATTTTATTAATTAAATTTTGTTTATTTGAATCCATTAATTAAATCTTTATATATATAAATCATGAATGATCACGAATATTTATTATCAAATATTCAAAATATTAAGGGTATAGGGAAAAAAACATGCCAATTATTTAAGAGAAAAAATATAAATACAATTTTTGATTTATTGTGGCATCTACCTACCAGTAAAATTGAAAATTCAAAAGTAACAAATGTTGGTGATATACAAATAGGTAAAACACAAACTATTAAATTAACTCCCCTGAAATATAATTTTCCTAGAATAAGAAGATTGCCGAATACAGTTATATGTCAAAGTAATGATATAAAAATAGATTGTGTTTTTTTTAATTCCTATGAAGGATATATAAAAAAAATCCTACCATTAAATACTGAAATAATAATAAGTGGAAAAATAAATTTTTTTAGAAATAAATATCAAATTACTAATCCTACTCAGGTTAAAGAAAGTAATGAAAATATCTTAGAGACTCAAAATAAATATAGTCTTACAGATGGTCTTACGATCAATAAATACAATAATATAATTAATGAAGTTTTAAAGGAATTACCAGATTTAGATGAGTGGCTAAACGATGATATAAAGAAAAAATTTAATAATATTAAGTGGAAAGATGCAATCTTAAAAATTCACAGTCTTGATACAAAAGAAATTTTAAAATCAAAGTATTATAAAAGGTTAGTTTTTGACGAATTGTTTGCTCATTTTTTATTATCCTCAAAGATAAGAACGAAAATAAAAAAAATAAAGAAATCACAAAAAATTTTTAAGGATTGTAAGGAAAAATTGATACAGGATTTAAATTTTAAATTAACAAATGATCAAGAAGCAGCAATAAAAATTATAAACGAAGATCTTAAATCAAAAAGTAGGATGTTTAGACTTTTACAAGGAGATGTTGGATCAGGTAAAACAATAGTATCGATGATAGCTGCTGTAAATTGTATAAATTCTGGATATCAAACAAGCTTTATGGTACCGACTGAAATTTTAGCTAAGCAACATTTTTCTTTTGCTAAAAAATATCTTCCCAAAAATATTAAAATTGAAATGTTAACCGGTAAGTCAAAATATGCTGATAGAAAGAAAATTTTAGAAAATCTTAAACATGGTAAGATTGATTTTCTGATAGGAACACATGCGTTATTTCAAAAAAAGGTTGAATATAATAAACTCGGTTTAATAATAATTGATGAACAACATAAGTTTGGTGTTCGTCAGCGTAAAGAGTTATCAGAAAAAGGTGGAAATAACTGTGATGTTCTAGTTATGTCTGCAACTCCAATACCAAGAACAATGATGATGACGGTTTATGGTGATATGGATTTAACCTTAATTAAAGAAAAACCAAAAAATAGAAAAAAAATAGTCACTTACAGTAAGTTAGAAGATAAAATTTCTGAAATAATTAGATTTGTTAAAAAAGAAATTTCTAATAAAAATCAAATTTTCTGGGTTTGTCCTTTGATAGAAGAGTCGAAAAAAGTTGAACAACAATCTGTTTTAAATAAATTTAAGTATTTAGAAAAATATTTTAAGAATAGAATTGGATTAATTCATGGCTCTCTTGATAAGGATGAAAGGAACAAAATTTTAAATAATTTCTTAGATAGAAAGTTGGATATATTAGTTTCAACAACAGTTATTGAGGTTGGAATCGATTTTCCTAATGCTAACTTAATTATTATAGAAAATGCTGATAAGTATGGTTTATCACAGTTGCATCAGTTGAGGGGTCGTGTCGGACGTGGCAATAAAGAATCATACTGTATATTGATGTTTAAATCCTCTCTAAGTGAAAATGCAAAAAAAAGAATTAATATTCTCAAAAGCTCAGATGATGGTTTTGTAATTTCAGAGGAAGATATGAAATTACGTGGATATGGAGATTTGCTAGGATTTAAGCAAAGTGGAATTAAAAATTTTAGATTAGCTGATCCCATACTAAATGAAGATTTATTCTTACTTGCTGAGGCAGAAGTAAAAAAATTAGAAATGAAAGGAGATAATTTTAGTAAATATAATAAACTATTAAAATTATACGATCGAGCTTCAATAATTAACGAAATTTCTTAAATTTTTTTTGGATCTGAAGTACCGGCTGAAACAATAAATTTAGACGCTTCTTCAAAAGTCATATCTAAATAAATAACTTCGTCTTTTGGGAACATTAATAAAAATCCACTTGTAGGATTTGGTGTTGTTGGAACAAATACATTAATAAGATTAGTATTTGTTTTTTTTGATATTTCACCGTCATTCTCTCTAGTCGCAAACCCTACTGCCCAACTTCCTTTTCTAGGATATTCAACTAATACTACACTTTTTTTTGATCCTTTTTTTGGAGCTAATGTTTCCGTCATTTGACCAATTGCAGAATATATTGTTCTGAGAATTGGTATTCTTTTTAAAATATCGTTAAATATTTTAAGTATTTTCTTTCCAATAAATGAAAGAGATAAACTTCCAATAATTGTAATAAAAATTATAGCTAACAATATTTCCAAACCTGGTATTGCAAAAGGCAAATAGCTATTTGGATTTAATTCATTTGGTATTAATTTTGACGATATGGATATAAAAAATCTAGTTAAATATAATGTGATTCCTATTGGGACAAGAACAACTATTCCTGCTATAAAATAGTTTCTAAGTCTTCCAAGAATTGAAATGCCTCTTCTTTTTAATTTTGCCATAAATTAACTGTAACTTGCATATAGCACAAATATGACTGCCAGTATAAAAAGTACTATTAAAATTTTGTTATTAAGTATCATATAAATTTCTATAAAAAAGGTGTAATATAATAAGTAAAAAAAGTGAATAGAAGAAATTTCATACATTTATTTGGTTGTAGTTGCTTATCTTTTGGCCTATCTGCGTGTAGTAGTGCACCGATAACGGATCGAAAACAACTTAAATTAATTCCCGAATCTAATCTAAATGCAAAAGCTGCTCAATTATATGAAAAGGTAAAAGAGAAAGAAAATTTAAGTGATGATACTAAAACATTAAATCAAATAAAAGAAATTGGATCAAAAATTGAATATTCAATATCAGAATACTTTGACCGTAATAATATCCCTGACCCAACTGTAAATTTTGATTGGGAATATATACTTATTGATAAAAAGAAAGTTAAAAATGCCTGGTGTATGCCTGGAGGTAAAATAGCTGTTTATACAGGTCTATTAGATATAACTAAAAATGAAGATGGATTGGCAGCTGTAATGGGTCATGAAATAGCGCATGCAGTTGCAAAACATTCTGTAGAAAGAGCAAGCAGAGGTGTTCTATTAAACACAGGAACTGCAATTTTGGATATAGCAACTAAAGGAGCTGTTTCAAATATTAATAGAACAACTGGAATGAATGCTGTTGGACTATTATCACAGATAGGAATTATGAATCCATTTAATAGAAAACAAGAAAGTGAAGCTGATTATCTTGGACTAATTTTTTCATCATTATCTGGTTATGACATTAGGGAAACAATCAAAGTTTGGGAAAGAATGAAAGAAGCTAAAAAAGGGAAAGAACCACCAGAATTTATGTCTACTCACCCATCTTCAACGAATAGAATTAATAATATTACAAATTGGATAAACGAAATTATTATTAAATATCCGCCTATTGCATAAGTGGTGAGCCCTGATGGACTCGAACCATCGACCCATTCCTTAAAAGGGAATTGCTCTACCAACTGAGCTAAGGGCCCCCAAGATGGGTTTTTATATTGATTTTTTTTTATTAATCAATGTTAAAAATTTACAATTTATTGATGTACTTATCGTGAAATTCATCAAAAGTACCTTGTTTTATATTATCTCTAATATTTTTCATTAAATCTTGATAAAAATTGATGTTATTAAGGGTCAGAATCATTGATGCTAACATTTCATTAGTATTAAATAAATGATTTAGATAATTTTTAGAATATTTATTTAAATTGAACTTCGTGACACTTTTGTCGAGTGGGGTATTATCATTTTTATATTTTGAATTTCTTATTTGAATTTGTCCTCCCCAAGTAAAAGCTAAACCAGTTCTCCCTGATCTTGTTGGCATCACACAGTCAAACATATCAACACCCCTCTTAACTGCACCGAGTATATCAGATGGTGTACCAACACCCATTAAATATCTTGGTTTTTCTTTAGGCATATGATCTTTTATTCCATCAAGAACGTCAAACATTTCATCTTGTGTTTCCCCTACTGCCAGTCCTCCTAGAGCATACCCATTAAAACCAATATTGATAAGGTTGTTCAAAGATTTTATTCTTAGATCATTAAATAATCCACCTTGCACTATTCCAAATAAACCTTTGTGATCATTAATACCAAATGCATTTTTTGATCTTTTTGCCCACTCTGATGATAATTC
>CACLYQ010000020.1 GCA_902611175.1 uncultured Pelagibacteraceae bacterium | reverse complement strand
TCGCTAAAAAAACTTGGACTTCAAAGTGCAGATAAAAATGAATATTATAAATTGTGTCATGAAGCAGGTATTCCTCAAAGTAATACTGAAAAACTTCAAAATAAAATTTTTGGCATTGAGTGTAACTTTGATGAACTAAATGCGATTGATTTTAAAAAAGGTTGTTACGTAGGTCAAGAGAATACTGCCAGAATTAAGTTAAAAGATAAATTACACAAACGTCTTCTACCAATTGAAGTAATAGAGGGTGATTTAGAAAATGACATCATATCAATTGAGAAAGAGGAAATAGGAAAAGTATTAATAAATGATAATTATCCGTATGCAATTATCAAAGTTAAAAATGAAAAATTTGATTTTGACAAAACTTTTAATTGTGGTTCTGCTAAAGTTAAAATCAAGAAACCTGGTTGGCTTCAAATTATTTAATAAATTTAGATAAATTTGGTTTAAAGTAATTAGGACCTTTCATAACTTTACCCTGATTATTATAAATAGGCTTTCCATCATTTCCTAATTTACTCATATTAGAATTTTGAACTTCCTCAAAACAAGCATCTAAATTAATACCAAATGCATGACCAGCACCATAAGTAACATATAATATGTCAGTTAAAGCGTCTGCGACCTCTAGAAGATCATTATTATCTAAAGCCTGCTTGAATTCATCCAATTCTTCTTTAATCAAATTGTACCTAAGCATATTAATTTTATCTGAGCTGAAAGATGGTCTTGATTTAACTTCTTGCCCAAAAGTCTCCATAAAATTTTTTACTTTTTGAAAATTTGTCATTTTACTCCTGTAAGATTTATAAAAACTAGTATATAAATTATTTGGTTATTTATTCAAATAAATGAAAACAAGAAAAGAGTTTGATAGTATAGGCGGTATAAATGTGCCAAATGATAAATATTGGGGTGCCTCAACTCAAAGATCAAAAAAATTTTTTAATATTGGCAAAATATATGTGCCATCTTCAATAATAAGATCAATTGCGATAATAAAGAGAAGCGCCGCTATAGTACACAATAGAGACAAATTAATTTCATCCAAAGTTTCAAAAGCAATAATCAAAGCATCTAATGAAATTATAACTGGTAAAATGAATGAAAATTTTCCTTTAAAAGTTTGGCAGACTGGATCAGGAACACAAACAAACATGAATGTTAATGAAGTAATATCCAACAGAGCTATAGAAATATTAAAGGGTAAAAAAGGTTCAAAAAAGCCTGTTCATCCAAACGACCACGTTAATAAATCTCAATCCACAAATGATGTTTTCCCAACAGCAATGCATATATCAGTAGCAACTGAAACTATTAATAAACTTTTACCAAGTCTAAAATTATTAGAAGATTCATTGTCAAAAAAAAGTAAAGAATTTAAAAAAATTGTAAAAATTGGTAGGACCCACCTCCAAGATGCCACTCCTATTTCACTCGGTCAAGAATTTTCTGGATATCACGAGCAAGTAAAAAAAAGTATAGAAAGAATTAAATATTGTTTAGAAGATATTTATTACTTAGCTCAAGGAGGAACAGCTGTAGGAACAGGAATAAATTCAAAAAAAAATTTTGATAAAAAAATAATCAAAGAGATCAAAAATTTTTGTAAAATAAACTTTAAACCTGCGCCGAATAAATTTTCAGAATTAGCAGCTCATGATGCAATAGTAAATTTCTCAGGATCTTTAAATTCGTGCGCAGTTGCCTTAATGAAAATTTCAAACGACTTAAGATTTTTGGGATCTGGACCAAGAGCAGGATATGGTGAACTTTTTCTTCCAGAAAATGAACCAGGATCTTCAATTATGCCTGGAAAAGTTAATCCAACGCAATGTGAAGCAGTTACAATGGTTTGTGCAAAAGTGATAGGAAATCATACAGGTATAACTGTTGCAGGCAGCCATGGACATTTTGAATTAAATGTATTCAAACCTTTAATTGCTTACAACATACTGCAATCTATTGATATTTTAGCTGATAGTGTAAAAAACTTTAGTATGTTCTGTGTCAAAGGAATTAAGGCTAATAAAAATAAAATTAAAGAACACCTTGATAACTCACTAATGCTTGTAACTGCTTTGGCACCCAAAATTGGATACGATAATGCTGCAAAGATTGCTAAAAAAGCGTTAAAAAATAACACACAACTAAGATTTGAAGCTATTAAATCAGGCTTAATTAGTGAAAAAGATTATGATTACTTAATCAATCCGTCAAAAATGATAAGTCCAAGTTAATCCAAGTAATTTCTAAAATTAGCTCTTAAATTTTGAATATTTTTTATAAAAAATTGCTTATCTGAATTCTTTGTATTATTTGGATTATTAATTCTAACATTTGAAATTGTAAACTCATTTGATCCAATATTTTTTTCTAAATCAAAAAAAATTTTATTTATAGTTTTAACTTTTGAGGATCCTACTTGGAAAATTTTAGCAAATTCAATATGATTTTTTATATTTAGTTGATTTTCTGAAGAAAATATAACATCTCCATCGTTTTCATTAAAACTAGTTTTAGATGAAATATGACCAATCTTATCTAAGTTTAATTTAACTGATGATACATTAATTTTATTTTCTTCTACTTTAAGATCTAATTCACCATCGCTAATAAATTTATTATTTATTTCATTTAATTTTATTTTGAATTTTCCATCAAGATTTCCTAAAATATCTTTGTCATAAATGAACAAATTAACTAGAAAATTGTCTATGATATCTTCAATTTTCTTGTATTTAATAATTATATGTCCTTCAAAAGTAAATGGATTTAAATTTATATTACCATTAATATTGTAATTTAGATTTTTATTATCTGGAGATTTAATTTTTATTTTATTGTCTGCAAATCTGAAATTGTACTCTATCTTATCTTTTAAAAATTCGATTAATGAGTTTATTGCAAATCCTTCATTATGTTGGTTTTTAAAAATATTTTTGATTTTGATATTTGGATTAAATAAATTTATATTATGAATACTTTCCGTCGGGTTATCATAATTTCTTTTCCATTCAGATTTAAAATTAATACCATAAATTAATCCATCAATATTAAAATTTTTTATTTTATTTTTATCATCTATTTTATATACAATTTTGTTTAACGGAGAAATTAAAATTACTTCATTATTTTTATTTTTAATAAATAGTTTACAGTCGCTAATTTTAATTGGTTTATTAATATTTTTATACAAATGATTTCTTAATTCATTAATATTAGAAACATTAAATTTAAAATTCGTTTTAGCAATTTCCAATGATGTGAAATGCTTAAAATTTCTCAAATAAATATCTCTAAGTGAAATGTAAATTTTTAGGTTTTCCGTCTTAATTAGAGCTTCACTTTGACTTTTTTTTTTAAAATCAAGATGAGCTTTTTCTACTAATAGGTGTGGTTTCGGAAATGGTTTATAAGAAACTTTTCCTATTGATTTAAGGTATATTTTAAAATTTTCATAAAAATTTTTTTCTATATTTGTGAGTTTACTTTCATAATTAAATAAAACTGGTAAAGATAAAATAGTTAAAGATGAAAAAGTTATAAATATTGCTATTAAGATTAAAGAAAAATTGATTTTATTTTGCTTAACTATGTTCATCAAAAATCATAAGGGTTATATTATTAAATAAATGTCTAAGAATGATTATTTGTTAAATTTAAATGAAAAGCAACAAGAAGCAGTGATGCATTTAAAAGGTCCATTGCTAATAGTGGCAGGCGCTGGATCAGGCAAAACAAAAGTTCTAACCTCAAGAATTGCCCATATAATTAAGAATCATCATGCGTTTTCAAGCCAGATACTAGCTGTAACTTTTACGAATAAAGCTGCAAAAGAAATGCAATTGAGAGTCTCAAGACTTCTTAAAAAAGAAGCAACAGGATTGCCTTGGCTTGGTACATTTCACTCTATAAGTGCAAAGATATTAAGAAAACATGCTGAAGCAGTTAACCTAAAATCAAATTTTACAATTATTGATCAAGATGACCAAGTAAGGCTAATTAAAAATATTTGCAAAGCAGAAAACATAGATATTAAAAGAATTTCCCCAAAATTTATTTTGGCCATTATAGATAAATGGAAAAATAAAGGATTATATCCTAAAGAGGTTATTTTAAAAAAAAAAGAAACATTAGAAAAAAGTTTCCTGAAAATTTATCACATTTATCAACAAAAACTATTAGATCTAAATTCTACAGATTTCAGTGATTTAATTTTACATACAGTTAAGATTTTTAGTAAATATTCTGATATTAGATCAATATACTCAAAGAAGTTTAAATTTATTTTAGTAGATGAGTATCAAGATACAAATTATATACAAAGTGAGTGGCTAAAATATTTAGCAGAAGATAATAAAAATATATGTTGTGTTGGAGATGATGATCAATCAATTTACAGCTGGAGAGGTGCTGAAATTAAAAATTTTTTAGAATTTGATAAAATTTATAAAAATACAAAGATTATAAGATTAGAAAAAAATTACAGGTCAACTCAAAATATATTAAGCGTAGCATCAAAATTAATCGAAAATAATCAAAATAGGGTTGGAAAAAATTTGTATACAAATTTAGAACAAGGTGAGCTTGTTACATTAAATTGCTTTCGCAATGTAAAAGATGAAGCAATTGAAATAAGTTCATCTATTGAAAATTTTAAAAAAAAATATTCATTAAATGAAATTGCTATTCTAGTAAGAGCAATATTTCAAACGAGAGAATTCGAAGAAAGGTTTTTAAAAGTTGGAATTCCATATAGAATTATTGGTGGAATAAAATTTTATGAGAGGTCTGAAATAAAAGACTGTATTGCTTATTTAAGATGTATATATCAGCCAATGGATGATCTGTCTTTTGAAAGGATAATTAACGTTCCAAAAAGATCTATTGGAGATACAACTATTAAATTAATTTCACAATACGCAAAAGATAATTCCTATTCTTTAGAAACCTCATCAAGGAAATTAATTGAACTTAACAAAATTAAACCAAAAACTAAATTAGGATTAAAAAATATATTAAATTTATTAGAAAAATGGAGATTTGATCAAAAGAAGAAAATAAACCATAACAAACTTTTACAGATAGTTTTGGACGAGTCTGGTTATAGTGAAATGCTAAAAAATAAAAAAGATTTGGAAAATGAAAATAGATTAGAAAATATTAAGGAATTGCTAATTGCTATGAAAGACTTTGATAATTTAGAAAGCTTTTTAGAACATGTTGCTCTAGCAACCTCTTTAGATCAAGATTGGGAAAGTGATAAAGTAAATTTAATGACAATGCACGCATCTAAAGGATTGGAATTTAATATTGTTTATTTGCCAGGATGGGAAGAAGGATTGTTTCCACATCAGAAAAGTATAGAGGAAAAAGGAGAGAGCGGTTTAGAAGAAGAGAGAAGGCTTGCATATGTTGGTATTACAAGAGCAAAAAAAATTGCAAAAATTTCTTTTTCAATGAATAGATTTTATCAAGGAGATTGGATGGATAGTATAGCATCAAGATTTGTTGATGAATTGCCAGACGATTTTATAAAAAAGAATAATAATTTCGTAAATAAAGAAGAGGATGACTTTGAATTTAATCAAGATATTGAATTTGAGGGAGAAGTAAGAAGTCCTGGTTGGTTGAGGTATCAAAAAAAAATAAAATGATGAATAATTTAAAAACATTCATAAAAGAAAAAAATTTAAATGGCTATATAGTTCCAAAAAATGACGAATACTTTACAGAATACTCCAGCAACAAAAATTTATCTAAATTAACTGCTTTCACAGGATCTGCTGGTTTTGCCTTAATTCTCAAAAAAAAAAATTATTTATTTGTTGATGGTAGATATGTTTTGCAGGCAAATAAACAATCTAGTACAAACTTTAAAATTATTCAGATCCCAATTACTTGGCCAAAAAATCTCATCACTATTAAAAATACCAAAATTGGTTTTGATCCTAAATTATTTACTAAGAAAATATTAATGAAATATTTCGGTGACTGTGCGAATTTAGTTCCAATTAGTTATAATTTTAAGAATAAAGGGGTTAAGAATTCAAATAAATTTTTTCAAATAGACAAAAAAATTACTGGAGAAAGTAGTAAATCCAAAATTAAAAAACTATTGAAATTTATGAAAGAAAAGAAAATTGATTATCTTTATTTAAGTGCAAGTGAAAATGTTTGTTGGACTTTAAATATTAGAGGTAGCGACTTGCCTAATAGTCCAATAGCTAATTGCAAAATGATTATATCAATTAAAGGTAAAATTTTTCTTTTTTCTAAATTAAATAAAATTTCATTAATAAAAAAGAAAATGAAGAATATTAATTTTTTAAATGAAAAAGATTTTTTCAATACTTTATGTAAATTAAAAAAGGGAAATTTTTGTATAGATGAAAATACTTGTTCAATCTTTGATCAAAGTTTAATAGAAAGTAATTTCAAAGTCACACATAAGATAGATCCTATTTACCATTTAAAATCTATAAAAAATGATGTAGAGATCAAAAATACTTTAAATTCTCATATTTTGGATGGTATTGCTTTAACAAAATTTTTATTTTGGTTTAAAAAAAATGAGAAAATTATCGATGAAAGAAAAATTGAAAAAAAACTAGAGCAGTTTAGGAAAAGATCAAAGTTTTACATGTATCCAAGTTTCGATACTATTGCGGGTTCTGGCCCAAACGGAGCAATTATTCATTATAAGTCTACAGTTAAATCAAATAGAAGATTGAAAAAAAATGATATTTTATTGATTGATTCTGGAGGTCAATATAAATGGGGCACGACTGATGTAACAAGAACTGTATGCAAAGGTAAAATATCGTCGAAAATCAAAAATAATTTTACGAGAGTTTTGAAAGGCCACATCGCCGTTGCAAATTGTAATATTAATAAAAATTACAATGGACACCTAATAGATAAGTTAGCAAGAAAACCACTTATTAATGTAGGTCTTGATTATTCTCATGGTACTGGACATGGTGTTGGTTTTTTTTTAAATGTTCATGAGGGCCCACAATCAATTTCAAAAAATAATAATATATTACTAAAAAAAGGTATGATCTTAAGTAATGAACCAGGATATTACTTAAAAAATAAATATGGAATTCGATTAGAAAATCTAATTTATGTAGATCAAATTAGAGAAAAATTGATTTTTAAAAATTTGACATTTGCCCCAATCGATACAGATATGATTAATTTTAATATTTTGAACAAACATGAAAAAAAATATTTATTTGACTATCATTTAGAAGTTTATTTTAGAATTTCAAAATTTTTAAATAATAGTGAAAGAAAATGGTTATTAAGTCTACTTAAGTAAAATTTTCAACTGTTTTTGTGAAATTACTTTTATATTAAGTTTTTTTGCTTGCTCTATTTTTCTTTTTGTTGGTTTATCTCCAGCCACTAAATAATTCAAATTTTTATTAATACTGCTTATAATCATTCCAGAATTTTGCTCTATAATTGATTTTGCTTCAGCTCTACTTATGCCATCTAATTTACCTGTAAACATAAACGATTTATTTTTAAGATGCCCAGTTTGATTTAATATTTTATTTTCAATTACAAGTATTTTACTGAGCTCTATAAGATTATTTATATTTCTTTGAATTGAAAAAAAATTTTTAAGTGAATTAATTTGTGTTTCTCCAATACCATCAATATTTAAAATTTGATTGAATTTATTATTTTGAACAATATCAACAAAATTTTTAACATTTTGAACACTATCGCTTATAAGTTTTGCGTTTTCTATTCCTATGTGTCTTATTCCAATCGAGTATATAAATCTTTGAAGTGAGATTTTTTTAGATTTTTCTATAGAACTTTTTAAATTTGTGACAGACAATTCGCCCCATCCATCTAAGTTTTTTATTCTATCATAGTCTAAATAAAATATATCTTGAGGTTTCTTTATTAACTTTAGCTCCCAAAAATTTTCAACGACTTTTTTTCCTAGACCATCAATGTTTAATGCATCTTTAGATATAAAATGTTTAATTTTCTCAATTTCAATTTTTTCACATTTATAATTTTCATTTAAACATCGTCTAACTGCATCAAATTTTTTTGTTACTTTATTAAAATCTTTTATAGTTTTTGATCCACAAAAGGGGCACCTCAAAGGAAAATCGAATGGTTTTGAGTTTTTGCTTCTCTTATTCTTGTCAACTTCCAGTACATGAGGAATAACGTCTCCCGCTCTTTCAATTTTTACTATGTCTCCAATTCTTATATCTTTTCTTTTTATCTCATCTTCATTATGCAGTGTAGCATTTGATACAACAACCCCACCAATGTTTACAGGTTCAACTTTAGCTACAGGTGTTAATGCGCCTGTTCTTCCTAGTTGAATTTCAATATTTAAAACTTTTGTATTTGCACTATCTGCTGAAAACTTGTGAGCAATCGCCCATCTAGGTGAATTGGATGTAAATCCTAGTCTATTTTGTAATTTCAAATCATTAACTTTATAGACTAAACCATCAACATCATAATCTAAATTAAATCTTTTATTTTCAAAATTTTTATGAAACTCCATCAATTCATTTACGTCATTTAATACAATGTTGTCTCTATTTGTCTTAAATCCCCAATTTTTTAATTCATTCAAAAATTGTGACTGATATTTAAATGGATTATTTTTTATATATCCAAATGTATAGGCTACAAAATTAAGTGGAATTTTTTTGGTTTCTTTTGGATCCTTTTGTCTTAAAGATCCAGATGCCGCATTTCTTGGATTTGCAAAGTTATTCTGTATTCTTGTGAAATCTTTTTTTTTTATAAATACTTCGCCTCTAACTTCTATTTCACTAGGAAATGTTGAGCTTTTAATTTCTATAGGAATATCTTTTATAGTTTTAAGATTTTCTGTTATTACTTCACCAATCTTACCATCACCGCGGGAAACACCTGATATTAATCTATTATTTTTATAAATTAAAGATGCTGAGATACCATCTATTTTGGGTTCTACACTATAATTAAATTTTAATTTACTGTCTAAATAATTAAAAATTTTTTTTTCAAAGTTAACTAAGTCATTTTCATAAAATGCATTCGATAGTGAAAGCATTGGAACTCTGTGTTTAAATTTTTCGAAAGATTTAGAGGGTTTATATCCTACTTTATTTGAAGGAGATTTTTTGTTATTAAGGAATTCATATTTATTTTCTAAATCTAATATCTGTTTTTTTAAAGCATCATATTCGCTATCTAAAATTATTGGAGAGTTTTTTTCGAAATAAAACTTATCACATTTAATAAGTTTTTTTATCAAATCCAAATACTTTTCTTTAATTATACTTTTTGATGCCATAAATTGTTTAATTAAACAATTCTCTAAATTTTTTCACCAGAGATTTTTTATTTTTTGACTTAAATTTTTTATTTTTTTTATATTTTGTATTAAATATTTTATAGGATGACTCATACCAATCACTTGATTGGTAATTATAACCTAAAAGTGCTGCATAATTTAGAGCTTCGTCTGACAATCCTATTT
>CACLYQ010000019.1 GCA_902611175.1 uncultured Pelagibacteraceae bacterium | reverse complement strand
TAAATAAAAATATTGTAAATGTTATAAGTACAAACGATCAATTCTCAAATAACATCTCAGAAACCACAAGAAGAATATCTAAAAATTTTGGAAGAAAAAATATAAGAATTAACAGTATAATTTTACAGAGAAAATTAGATATTAAAGAAATTGATGAGCTTAACAAATTTATAATTTTTTTGGCAAGCTCTGATGCTTCTTATATTTCTGGAACTACTATAACAATATAAATATTTTATTTTTGTTAGTAATTCCCGGGTCTGAAATTCTTATCTTTTAAATAATGAATTAATTCTTTAATTCCATAATCAAGCGAATACTTTGGTTTCCAACCAGTTTTTTCAAGCTTTTTATTAGATACAATGTAGTCCCTTTTGTCTGGATCTTTAGCAATATTTGAAACTATTATTTTTAAATCTTTGATATATTTTTTAATCTTATTGCATAATTGATACTTCGTTAAATTAGCAGAAGATAATCCTAAATTATAAATATTATTTTTAAGTTTCTTGTGATTATTAATTGAATATAAAAATGTCTCAGCAACATCTTTTGTGTGAATAAAATTTCTCCTAAAATTTTTTTCGAATAGAACAATGTATTTATCCCTAAGCGCCCTGTAAACAAAGTCATTTACTAGTAAATCCAATCTCATTCTATGTGAAACGCCAAATACTGTTGCCAATCTGAAACAAACTGAATTTTCATGATCCATTGCTATTTTTTCCGACTCCACCTTTAGCTTTCCATAAAGAGAGACTGGATTTAGAGGACTATTCTCGTCACAATAGCTATCTTTTTTACCTATTCCATATCCACTATTTGTATTTGGTAAAATTAAAAGTTGATCTTTACCAATATTTTTTACGATTTTTTTAATCAGGTCTAAATTTGTTTTTTTAGCTAATTTTGGATATTTTGCACAAAATGGAGCACCTACCAATGCAGCCAAAGGTATAATTACGTCATTAGTTTTTAATTGTGATGATATGTTTTTTATATCATTAACATCACATTTTTTAAATTTGAAGTTATTAAATTTTTTCAAATGATTTAATGAGTTATTATCAAACATTAAAGAGTCATAGACTGTAACTTTAAATTTTTTTTTGACTAGAAGTGTTGATAGTACACTCCCAAGATATCCTGCACCTCCTGGTATAAATACATTTATCATATTTTTACTAATGTTTTCTTTAAAATAGATAGTTCTTTAGACAAGTCATGTCCAGTATTGCCAACAAAAAATCCGTTATTATGTATATAATCTGTATTTTTCAAATTTTCGTATACAGAGTAATTAAAGTATTTCTTAACTTGATGTTTTAAGAAACTACCACCCGTTATGAGACGAAACTGAATTTTTGCCTTTTTCAAAGCTTTATAAATTTTAATTTTACTTAATTTGCTATCTTTTCTAATTATCATTGGAAAACAAAAGCTTGAATTATATCCATAAGGTTTTTGGATTATGAATCTATCATCATTAAGAAAATAATCTCTAAATAATTTAAGATTTTTTTCTCTTGCTCTTAACATTTTGTCTAATTTTGTTAGCTGAACCAATCCTATCCTAGCATTAATCTCTGTTGATCTCACATTATACCCTGGCAATATAAATTTATATTCTTCATAAAACCCTTTTTTTATATTTGTAATAGGATTATTTTTCGGCAAATCTCTAGTCCATCCATGTGCTCTCAGAGATCTCATAATACAAAATAGCTCATAATCATCTGTTACAATCATCCCACCTTCAATAGTTGATATATGATGTGAAAAAAAGAAACTGTGCGTTGAAAAAATTCCCAAAGTACCCGCTCTAATTCCATCTGTTTCCGCTCCTAAGCTTTCACAATTATCTTCAAAAATTGGTATACCTTTTTTTTTACAAATTGACCTAATTACTTTAAAATTTGCTGGATTTCCTAAGATACTTACGACACAGACCAATTTGGTTTTTTTTGAAACCGCTTTTTCGAATTTTTTTACATCCATGTTTAAAGAATTTAAATCAATATCTATTAACTTAAGTTTTAAACCGTATTGTTGAAGTGGACTGTATGTTGTGCTCCAAGAAAGTCCTGGGACAATTACCTCATCTCCACGTTTAAGACTATTTTTTTTTTTGTAAAATAAAGAAGCAACTCCTAATAAGTTTGCTGAGGATCCTGAGTTAGTCATTATTGCATATTTTCGTCCAAGTTTTTTTGCAAACTTTTCCTCAAAGTTTTTTACATTTTCTGCAATTGTGTAATGATCTTTTTTAATCACATCGTGAATAGCTTTAACTTCCCTTTTATCCCAGGATGAATAAGCAAGTTTATATTTATACATTTTCTGTCAATTTTTTAACATTAATAACTTTTACATTTTTTTTAAAATAAAAAAAATGATATTTGCTTAATACATCTACGAGATCATTTTTACAAACCAAAACTTTTACACCCATCATACTAGCATCAACCATCATAGCAGATGCTGTGCCAATTATTATGTCACATCTATTTAAAAATTTTTCTGCATTTTCGCTTTTACCGTTCTGTATAATTAAATTCTTGTTATCAAATTCACTTAAATTAAAATCTGAATATCGAGGATGAGTTCTGAATATTACTTTTTTTTTTTTAGATAAATTTACTAACTCATTAAATAATTTTTGTTTAAATTCTTTAAATTTAACCTTATCGTAATTGAAGTGCATAAGTTGTGGTTCCAATACTCCAATAATGCCATCTTTAATATTCCTTTTTTTTAAATTTCTTTTTTTTTTAAATATCTTAATTTTACAAAGATTTTGCATTTTTTTTAGCATAGGTGCATAGGATTTCTCCCAAATATAAAAACTATCTACCTCTAAGAAACTGTAATGGGCCGATATGATTATATCACCGTGTTGCACATTAATTAGCTTTACACCATTGATCTTACAAATGTAATTTGTCAAACTTATGGTAAAATCGTACTCGTTAAATACAAAAATTTGTTTTAAATTTTTATTATTTAGAAATGGATAAAACAGACTTAATTCTTTTATTAACTTGAACAAAAACTGAAAATTAAAAAAGTAACCTATTTTAAATGTCATTAAAAATAAACGAAATATAAATAGTAAGTTTTTCAAGTCTAAATATCTGTGCTCAAAAATTTGTTTTTTTGTGTCTTTATATTTCTCAGGTAAAATAAAATTTTCAGTATCAAATTTAATTAGACATATTTTTTTTTTCTTAATCTGGCATCTTTTTCCTTTTATTAAAATATAAGCTATTAAAAATGGTATAATTATAATTGAAAATATTTCACTTGCTATTAAAGATATTATGGGTCTGGATTTGCATTGAAGCTTAAATTGTAAAAAAGATCTGAAGGTCATTCTTGTTTCGGAATCTTTTGAATAAATCTTATTCTTATACTTTATTTTATGAATCTGAATTTGACTTAGGTTTTTTGAAAGTTGTTCAAACTGATTATAATTTAAAAACTTATTTCTAAAGTTAAAAAACAACAAACTGATCATTTTTAAACATAATCACTTTTATTTTGAAAAATAACAGAAGCTCCGGTTTCCTCAAAATTAAAGTTTACATGTTTAATCTTTTTTCTATCTAATGAACTTATTAACCTCTGCTTTTCTCTTATATTCTTACTTAGGAACAGCATAAATCCTCCAGCTCCAGCTCCAAGAATTTTCCCACTCATCGCACCATTGCTTATTGCAAAATCATAAATATTATCAATTTTTTTATTAGAAACTTTCTCAGATAATTTTTTTTTCGCATTCCAACTTTCTCTCATTAAACTTGATATATCTTCTATGAAGCTATTATTATTTTTTGAAATTATTATTTTTTTTGCTTCTTCAGCAATTTCATAAATAATCTTAAATAATTTTGAATTCATATTAATATTATTTAGTTTGTCAGCTTCAATTTTTTGGGCATCTCTTACTTGACCAACATAAATTAATGTACTTAATTTTTCTAAAATTTTTATATTTTTTGATCTAATTTTATAATTATTTATTTTTATATTCTTTCTAAAATTAATAATATTAAATCCTCCGACAGCACATGCTATTTGATCTTGAGACCCAACCTTTTCGTTTAGAATCTCTTGTTCAAGTTTTATTGCTTTTTTTGCTATTGATACATTGGAACTTCTTGTATTATTCATTATTTCAATTCCTTTAATCAATGCTACAGAAAATGCTGAACTTGATCCCAACCCCGATCTTGATGGTAAATCTGAAGAATGAATTATCTCTAATCCATTAATATTTTTATGATATTTTTTTAAAACCTCTCTTATACTTGGATGTTTGATTTGATCTATATTCTTTGTAAATTCTGTCCTAAAATACCTTATTCTATACTTAAAATTAAAAAAAGGAGGTAAATAACGCATAGTCATATAACAATATTTATTAATGGTAGTTGAAATCACCATTCCTTGATTATTCAAGAACCATTCTGGAAAATCTGTACCTCCACCAAAATATGAAATTCTTAAAGGTATTTTACAAATTATCATTACTATCTACTATAAATGAACTTTGAGAATTTAATTAAAACTTGATCATAATATAAAAAACTGTATCAAACATAAAATGAATAAAAAATCCATTATTATTTCAGGAAATTTAGCTCAAGATCATGAGTTTATTTATCCTTATTATAGACTTCTAGAAGAAAATTTTGAAATTGATATTTGTATGAATGAGGGTAAACCGGTTAAAGGTATTTTGGGAACAGATTTGCCACCAAACAAAAATCATCCTGTAAAAAAAATTGAAGATGTAAATATTAAAGACTATGATTTATTAATAATTCCTGGTGGAGTAAAAGCAATGGAAAAAGTCAGACAAAATAAACTTATTATAAAGTTTATTGAGGACTTTCACAAATCAGGGAAAGTGATAGGTTGTATATGTAGTGGCACTCAACTTTTAATTTCAGCAAAAATTGTAAATGGAAAGAAAATATCCGGCTATTATAGTATGATCGATGATATAATGAACGCTGGAGCTAATTATGTTGATGAGCCAGCAGTGGTTGATGATAAAATAATTACTACTGCTCATTATAAAGATATGGGTCCATGGATGAAAAAAATTTTAGAAGTTTTTTATAGTCAAAAATAATTATAAATGGATTACAAAGATAAAAAGGTAAATAAACCTTGGGGAAATGAATACTTAATATATAACTGTAAATCCTCTGCAACTTGGTGTCTTCAACTTGACCATGATCAAAAAACATCCTTACACTGTCATCCAAATAAGAAAACTGGATTTTTATTGTTAGATGGTGAGGTAGAAATTGAATTGGGTTTTTATCAAAAAACTATATTAAAATCTCCTGATAAGATAATGATAAGACCAGGTTTATTTCATGCCACAAAAGCTGTATCAAAAAATGGCGCAAGAATTTTAGAGATAGAGTCACCAGTTGATAAAGATGACCTAGTTAGATTTAAAGATCAGTATGGAAGAGAAAATAAGCCATATGAAGGCAAAGATCACATGTCTGATTTGGATAAAAATGACATTGTATTCAAAGATCCATCAATAAATTCTTTAAACAAGTATAAAATAAATAATATTGATGTTTGTTTAGAGAAGTACGAGCAAAAAAAACATTTATTAGAGAAAAACCAAAATACAATTTTTGCAGTTCTTGATGGAGGATTGGTATCAGAAAATAATCAATTTGTTTTGTCTCCTGGAGATATAGTAAGATACGATACTATAAAAAAACTATGTGAAGTTTTTGAAATAAAAAAGACTATAACTTTTATATCTATACAATCTTAAATGCTTAATAAAAAAAAATTAATAAAAATTTTTAAAACAGCCTCATTATGTAGGAATTTTGAAAAAATTACTTTTAAAAAAATTCAAGAAAAAATAATAAAGTTTCCAGTATATCTTTCCGCAGGACAAGAATTTATTGCTTCATCTTTATCACAAATGACCTCAGAATTAAGAGTTAAGCCAATGATATTTGCGCAACATAGATGTCACTCGACTTATTTAGCTTTTGGTGGAAACATGAAAAAATTAATAAATGAATTACAGGGAAATATAAGTGGAGCTACTTTTGGAATTGGAGGCTCTGCTTCATTGCATAGTAAAGAAATAAACATGTATGGTCATGATGGTCATATGGGGACACAAGGACCTATAGGTGTAGGAGCTTGTTTTGTTTCTAGAAAACCTACCATTGTATTTTTGGGTGATGCTTCAGCTGAGGAAGATTATGTTTTGGCAGCCTTAGGATGGGCATCAACAAAAAAATTACCCATTTTATTTGTTGTTGAAGATAATAACTTATCAATTTTGACAAAAAAAAAAGTGAGACGAAATTGGGAAATGAGTGATGTTGCAAAATCTTTTAAAATGGGAGGCTATCAATTAGATGATAATCCAAAAAATATATATAGATTTAAAGAAAAAATATTTAAAAAACCTATGCTGTTAAACATAAATACTCATAGGCTATTTTGGCACGCAGGTGCTGGACAAGATTCTTATAAAACTTTTGATAGATATAAAATAATAAAAAAAAAATTAGGAATTCTAGGTAATAAAATAGATCAAGAAAATTTTATTAGGATAAATAAATTATGGAAAAAACACTCAGATTAACAATAAAAGAAATTGTTAGATCACATTTAAAGAAAAAAATTGGAAAAGTTTTTGGACAATGTTTGACAGCTGTAGGCTGGGTGGGGGGAACATTGCCTGAGTTATACGAAAAAGATGGAATGGTTGAGTTATCAATGGCAGATGTAGCTGGTGGTGGTTTTGCAGTTGGAGCTGCATTAATGAATACAAGGCCTATATATGTAATTAGATATCAAGGTTTCAATTGGTACAATGCTCCTATGATATTAAATTATGCTTGTAAGTCTATGGAAATCTGGAAACAACCATGTCCAATATTTGTTAGAAGTATAGCAATGGAGGGAGGAATTGGACCAGTTGCTGGATCTTCACACCACTCCTTATATTTTAGAATGCCAGGTATTAAAATTGTAAGTCCAATGTCGCCCAAAGAATATATAAAAATTTATCAAAAATTTTTATCTGACAAAGATGTTTATTATGTATCAGAACATAGAGGCTCATATAACAATACTTCTGAGTTTAAAAATGATATAAAGGAAAAAAAACAGTTAATAATAATTGCTATATCTATAACTCGATTTGAAGCAGAGAAAGCAAAAAAAAATTTAGAAAAACAAGGATACAAAATTGGAATAATACATGTTGTCTGGATAAAGCCATTTAAGCTAAAAAAAAATGAAATAAATGCTATTAAAAAAACTAAACATGGATGTATACTTTTAGATGATGATTATGTAGATGGAATTGCAAATGCATTAGGTAATAAAATAAACTTGGATACAGGAAAGAAAGTTCACACAATGGGTTTAAAGGATAAATCAGCAGGATTTTCAAAAAGAACAGATAATTTGCCACCGAACGCTAAGGAAATAGAGAAGAAAATAAAAAAAATCATATCAGATTAATTTTGAAAAAAAAAATTTTAATTGTTGGTGTTGGCAATATTGGCTATAGGCACTTTCAATCTGTTAATGCCTTAAAAAAAATAGAAATTACACTAGTTGATCCTAAAATACAAAAAATAAAAAAACTATATTTAACAAACGAAATTAAAAAAAATAATCACTATATTTTTTACAATACTGTTAGTAGAGTATTTTATAAAAAATTTGATTTAGTAATTATTGCTACTAACTCTAAAGTAAGACTTAAAATATTTGATGATCTTGTAAAAAAAAACGTATCAAAAAATATTATTTTGGAAAAAGTAGTCTACTCAAATTTAAACGAATACGATAAATATTTAAATATAATTAATACAAAAAAAATTAATTGTTGGGTAAATTGCTTAAATAGAGCCTTTCCTATAAGTAAAAAAATAAAATCTACCTCAAAGAAATATAAACTAAAAAAAATCGCAGTTATTGGTAAGAATTGGGGTCTTTTTTGTAATTTTATTCATTTTCTTGATCTTGCAGCCTACTTAATTGACAGTCGAAAAATAAAGAATGTCAAAATTGATATTGAAAGTATTGCTAAATCAAAAAGAAAAGGGTTTAGTGAATATTTTGGCAAATTAAATATTAATTTTGAAAAAGGAAATTCTCTTATATTAATCTCTAGAAAAGGAGAAACTGATTATAACATTAATATAGACTATTATAAAAAAAGGTATCAGATTAATGAGTTAAAAAGTTCAATGAAAATAATATTTAAAAATAGAGTTGTAAAAAAAAAAATTACAATACCAAAAGTTAGCGATTTAACTAAGATATTTGTTAAAAAAATATTATCAAATAAATCACCTGGATTGATAAAATTAATAGATTGTTTGGAGTTACACCAACCTGTGATAAAATCTCTTTGTGATAATTTGAGCTTAAAATACAAAAAAAAAATTTACGATTGTAAAATAACCTAATAAAAAATGTTAAAAATTAAAAATAGAGTTATAAATCAAAAAAATCCGTTATTTATTTGTGAAATAGGTATTAATCATAATGGATCATTTAAAAATGCTAAAAAATTAATTGATTTAGCAAAAAAGGCGGGAGTAGAGTGCGTCAAACATCAAGCCCACGACGTCAAGTATGAAATGATAGAAGAAGCAAAAAAAACTATTCCCGGCAATTCAAATAAGTCTATTTATGAAATTATAAAAAAAAAATCTTTACCCTTTTCTTTTGAGAATAAACTTAAAAAATATGCCGAAAAAAAAGGCTTAATATATTTGAGTACTCCATTTTCTAGAGAGGCTGCAGATTATTTAAATAAAATTGGAGTTCATGCTTTTAAAATTGGATCAGGAGAGTGTAATAATTATCCTTTAATTGAATATATCTGCAAATTTAAAAAGCCTATTATTTTAAGTACAGGTATGAACAATTTAAAAAATATTAAAAAATCAGTTTCAATTATAAAGAAACATAAAATACCATTAGCTTTATTACAATGTACTAGTATCTATCCAACACCGATAGATAAAGTAAATTTATCTGCATTAAATATTTATAAAAAAAATTTTAAAAATATTGAGGTTGGATATTCAGATCACACAGCTGGTACAGCTTCAATCTATACTTCACTTTTCTATGGTGTATCAATTATAGAAAAACATTTCACAGATAGCTATAATAGAATAGGACCAGATATTATTTGTTCTATAGATTATAATGACTTAAAAAGTTTTATGGAATTTTTAAAAGTCACCAAGATTAATAGGAAAAATAAAAAAAAAAAAATTTATAAGGAAGAACTTGTTACTGCAAAATTTGCCTATGCATCTGTTGTTAGTATTAAAAAAATATTGAAAGGCCAAAAATTATCAAAAAATAATATATGGGTTAAACGACCAGGTAATGGAGATTTTCTTGCCGAAAAATATGAAAAGTTATTGGGTAAAGTTGCCACCAAAGATATAAAAAAAGGTGTATTCATTGAAAAAAATCACATCAAATAAAAAAAAAATAGTTTTTTTGTCTGGAACAAGAGCAGATTACGGGAAACTTAAAAGCCTAATATTAGCTGTAAAAAAAAACTCAAATTTAGATTACAAGATTTTTATAACTGGAATGCATAATCTTAAAAAATATGGAAACACGTATGAAGAAATAATAAAAGATAAATTTTATAAGTATCACTTGTTTAAAAATCAAAATTTAAATGATTCAATGGATATTATATTGTCCAAAACCATTAAAGGCTTTAGTAAATTTGTAGAAACAGAGAAGCCAGATCTTGTAGTTGTTCATGGAGATAGAGTAGAACCATTAGGATGTGCAATAGTTTGCACATTAAACAATATTTTATTAGCACATGTTGAGGGTGGAGAAGTATCAGGCACAGTTGACGAAATGTTAAGACACTCAATATCTAAATTATCACACTTACACTTTGTTTCTAATGTGCAAGCAAAAAAAAGATTAATACAAATGGGTGAAGATAAAAATCACATTTATCAAATTGGTTCTCCTGATTTAGATATTATGAATTCTGAGACCTTGCCAAAAATAGAAAAAGTTAAAAAAAGATATGGTATTAATTTTAAAACTTATGGTTTAATCATATTTCATCCTGTCACCACAGAGATAAAAAAGTTAAATCATCAAATAAAGGTTTTATGTAAGGCGGTTAAAAAATCTAATAAAGAATACGTAGTTATATATCCCAATAATGACTCAGGAGCTGAAATTATTTTAAATAATTTAAAAAAATACTTTAATAGCAAAAATTTTAAAATACTTCCGTCGATGCGTTTTGAGTATTTTCTCACTTTATTAAAAAATTCAAAAGTAATCATAGGTAATTCAAGCGCAGCTGTAAGAGAAGCTCCGTTTTATGGTATACCCACAATTAATCTCGGCTCAAGGCAATATAAACGCTCAAATCAAAAATCCATAATTAATATGGATTTTAAAGAAAAAGAAATTCTTAAACAGCTGAATTATTTCTTTTCAACTGATAAAAAGTTTGAAAAAAGTCAGGAGTTTGGAGATGGAAAATCTGCCAAACGATTTATTCAAATCATCTTGACTAAAAAATTTTATAATACAAAAAAACAAAAATATTTTGTTGATATTTAATTTAAAAAAATGAGAATTATTTCTAAAATTGAAATAAAAAATAATTATGTTGTTAAAGGTATAAATTTTGAAGGTATAAGAAAAATTGGTGACCCAGAGTTAATTTCAAAAAAATATTATGATGAAGGTATAGATGAAATTATTTTTTCAGATGTAGTAGCAAGTTTATATCAGAGAAATCATTTGTATGATTTTATAAAAAAGTTTAGTACAAAAATATTTGTCCCTATGACTTTAGGTGGTGGTTTAAGAGATATTGATGGAATTCATAAAGCTTTAAATTCAGGAGCAGATAAAGTTTTCTTTAATTCATCAATTTTAAAAAATCCAAAACTAATTAAAAAATTCTCTGAGATCTTTGGATCTCAATGTATTGTTATATCAATTGAGGCAAAAAAAATTGATGGAGATTACTATTGTTATTACAACTCAGGTAGAGAAAATTCTAAAAAGAAAATCACAGATTGGATATTGGAAACGGAAGATTTAGGTTGTGGTGAACTTTTAATTAATTCTATTGATAATGATGGCACAAAACAAGGATTTGATTTAGATCTTACTCAATTAGTAATGAAAATTGCGAAAAGACCAGTTATTATTTCTGGTGGCGCAGGTAAAATAGAAGATGTTTTAAATTTGGCTAAAGAATTTAATCCTAGCGGAATATGTTTAAGTACCGCT
>CACLYQ010000018.1 GCA_902611175.1 uncultured Pelagibacteraceae bacterium | reverse complement strand
AAAAACTATTTAAAACAAAACTTAGAGAGAAGACTTAATAGAGAAAAAAAATATGAATATGATTTGTCAGAAATTCTTTTTGAAATAGAAGCAGATAAGAGTATGGAAGAAATCTTAAAAAAAATAACCAAAAGCATAAAATTAATTGGTTTTGAAAACACAGCAATAAAATATAGTATATCAAATTCATCAAAAAAAGGTGGAAATATAGGTAAAATAAAAGAAACTTTGCTAAACCAAGATATAATTACAGAATTGAAAAAAACTAAAATAGGTAATTATACAAAACCTATAGAAAGTCCAAATGGTTTCATTTTACTCAAAATAAATTCAAAAAAAGAAATGGTATATGAATTAAATATTAATAAAGAATTAAATGAAATGATAGAGTATGAAAAAAACAATCAATTAAATCAATTTTCATTGTTATTTTATAAGAGGCTAAAACAAAATAGTAAAATAAATGAATACTAAGAATATAATATTGGTTCATGGTGAGCCAAAAAGCGTATTTTCTGAAATAATTGCTAAATTATTTAAATCACAAAAAAACTTAAGATCTAAGATAATATTTATTGGAAGTCAAAAATTACTTAAAAGTCAACTAGATTTTCTAAAATATAAAATTAGATTAAATTCAATAGAAAATATTAAAAAAGCAAAACAAAATGTTCTAAATATAATAAATGTAGATTGTAAATTTCAAAAACCATTTGTGTTGAAAAAAAAACTTTCTAATATTTATATTAAAAAATGTTTTGAAGTAGCATTAAAAATCATAACAAAAGAAAAAAATTTAATTTTAATTAATGGTCCTATATCGAAAAAATCTTTTTTAAACAAAAAGTTTTTGGGTATAACAGAATACTTATCAAAGAAAACTAATTCCAAAAATGAAGTAATGCTTATTTATAATAAAAATTTATCAGTATCTCCAGTTACTACTCATTTGCCTCTTAAGTTTGTATCAAAGAGCATTACAAGAAAAGCAATTATTAACAACATAAGAAAAAATAACTCATTTTTTTTAAAAAGATTAGGAATTAAGTGCAAGATTGCAGTATTGGGTTTAAATCCTCATTGTGAAAGTATTGAAAAAATAAGCGAAGAAAGTAAAATAATTTTACCTGTAATAAAAAAATTAAAAAAAGAAAAAATTGATATTTCTGGTCCTTTTTCTGCAGATACCTTTTTTTTGAATAAAAATCTAAAGAAATATAACTTAGTTGTAGGTATGTATCACGATCAAGTTTTGACACCGATAAAAACACTTTATAACTTTAAAGCTGTAAATATTACTTTAGGACTGCCTTTTATAAGAATATCCCCTGATCACGGCCCTAATGAAGAGATGGTTGGTAAAAAAAAATCTGACCCAGCTTCTTTAATTTATGCATTAAAATTAGTAAACAAATTAAAAAGTATATGAGGCCAAAGAAAAGTTTAGGGCAAAATTTTTTAAACGATAAAAATATTCTGACTAAAATTATAGATTGTGGAAAAATAAATAAAAATGATATTATTTTAGAAATTGGGCCAGGGACTGGAAATCTTACTGAAAAAATAGTTGAAAAAAAACCTAAACATATAATTGTTGTAGAAAAAGATAAAGAATTATCAAAAATATTAAAAGATAAATTTGGAAATCAAATTGAAATTATAAATAAAGATATACTCAATTGCTTCAATGATATTGAATTTAAAACACCAATCAAAGTATTTGGAAATCTTCCATATAACATTTCAACAAAAATTTTAACATCTTATATTAAAGTCCAAAACTTAGAAAAAAAATATAATAAATTTATTTTTATATTTCAGAAGGAAGTTGCAAATAGAATTTTAGCAAAAGAGAATTCAAAAGATTATGGAAGACTATCAATATTAGCTTCTTGGAAATTAGATAAATATAAAGTAATTGACTTAGATCCTAAGATATTTTATCCAAAACCAAAGGTATGGAGTTCATTAATTGTTTTTAGTCCTAAACTAGAATTTGAGAATTTAAAAAAGGCACAAAATCTTGAAAATATAACTAATATTTTTTTTAATCAAAGACGTAAAATGATCAAGAAACCTATGAAGCAACTTTTTGATAACTTTGAAGAAATTGCTCAAAAATTAGAAATTAACTTAAATTTAAGACCACAAAATATTTCATTAAAACAATACATAGAGATTTGTAAATCTTATGAAAATCTAATTTAATAAACTTTTAACATGCTTGTTAATAAAAGTTTTGTCAAATAGAAGTTTTTTTTTATTATTAATTACTTTCATTATGTTGTTGTAACATTTCTTTAAATCATCGTTAATGACAACATAGTCATATTCTTTCCATTTTAATAAATCTTTCTTGAATTCTTTCATTCTTTTTTTTACAGTTTTCATATTTTTTCTCTCTCTTTTAATCAATCTTTTCAAAAGTTCTTTTTTAGATGGAGGCAATATGAATATTGTTAATAATTCATAATTTAATTTTTTATTCCTAATTTGTCTTGTTCCTTGCCAATCAATATCAAATACAATTTTTTTTCCTTTTTTGATTTGATCAATCACTATTTTTTTTGTTGAACCATAATAGTTATCAAAGACTTTTGCATGTTCTAAAAACTCTCTTTTTTTTATAAGCTTTTTAAATTGGTTTTTAGATATGAAATAATAGTCTTTACCATTTTTTTCATTCAATCTTGGTGCTCTAGTAGTATGTGATATTGAAACAACAAAATTGCTATTTTTTGTGATTTTTTTTACAAGTGTTGTTTTACCCGCGCCTGAAGGTGATGAAAGAATTACCATTCCACCTTTTTTAAAGCTGGACATTGATTGAAAAGTTAGTTTGCTTTATTTTCTATAAATTTTACAGCATCGCCAACAGTGAGTATTTTTTCCGCATCACTATCGGAAATCTCAGAACCAAATTCTTCTTCGAATGCCATTACCAATTCTACTGTATCTAAGCTATCCGCGCCAAGATCATCAATGAAACTTGACTCATCTGTAACTTTAGATTCATCTATACCCAGGTGATCTGCTACAATTTTTTTTACCTTGTTTGAAATTTCTTCAGACATATTTTCCTTATTAAGTTTAAATCGTTAATAAATATTTATACTATTTTGTCAACCAAAATACATACCGCCATTTACATGAATGGTCTCCCCAGTGATGTAATCTGATAAGTCAGAAGATAAAAAAAGTACAGTATTAGCTACATCTTTAGCATCTCCAAACCTTTCTAAAGATATTTTTGATTTTAAAGTATTTTTATATTCTTCACTGATTTTGTCTGTCATTTCACTAATAATAAAACCTGGAGATACACAATTTATTTTTATATTTTTTTTTCCATACTCAATAGCTAAACTTTTAGACATTCCGATTATACCAGATTTAGAAGCACTATAATTTGCCTGCCCCATATTACCAGTATGACCGACAACTGAGGTAATATTTATAATTTTGCCATTTTTATTTTTAAGCATTTTTTTTATAGTATTTTTTGATAATAAAAATGTAGATGTTAAATTAACATCAATGACCTTCTGCCACTCATCATCTTTCATTCTTATTGCTAAATTATCCTTGGTAATTCCTGCATTATTTATAAGTATATCTATTTTATTTTTAAATAGATTATCAGAATAATTTATAAATTCCTCAATATCTGCATGCTGAGTTAAATCCATTTTTTTTACTTCAACATTTTTATATTTATTATTAATATTTTCTAATTTTGTTTCATTAGTGCCAGTTGCTAAAATATTTGCACCTGCATTTACAAGAACATCTAATATAGATGTTCCAATTCCACCCGTAGCTCCAGTTAAAATTATATTTTTATCTTTTAAATTAATCATTAATTTTTTTTATATCATTTAAATTATTTATTTGTTTCAAAATAACTGATTTATCAATTCTTTTTACTAGACCAGATAATACTTTACCAGGACCTATTTCGATGAATTTAGTTACTCCATTGTTGATTATATGGAGTATACTTTCTCTCCATCTGACAGGACTATTTATCTGTTGAATGAGTAATTTTTTTATTTCATCTATACTTTCTACTGGCTTAGCAGTAACATTTGAAATTAAAGGAACAACAGGTTTATCAAAATCAGTTTTTAAAATTTGTTCTTGCATTTTTTCTGAAGCATCATTCATCAAAGGGCTGTGAAATGGTGCACTTACTGGTAAAATCATATTTTTTATATTTTTTTTTTTTAAGACAATTGATAAATTATTTAAATCACTTAAATAACCACTTATAACAACTTGTCCATTTGAATTATCATTTGCGATATAGCACTTAAAGTTATCTTCGTTATTATTTAATATCTGTTTAATAATATCAATTTCTGAACCTAGGATTGCTATCATACCTCCACTACTATCTTTAACAGCATGTTGCATTAATTGACCCCTTAACTTTAGTAATTTAAGTGTTTCTATAAAATTTAATGCCCCGGAGCATGCTATTGCAGAATATTCTCCTAAAGAATGTCCAGCATAAAATTTAAAGCTTTTATTGGTAAATGATGTTTCTTTTTCTAAACATTTAAATATTGAATAGCTTGCCAAAAAAATTGCTGGTTGGGTATTTTCAGTTTGGTCAAGCAAATCTTTTGGTCCATTTAAAATTAGATCGCTTAACTTGAAGTTTAATTCATTATCCGCTTCCTCGAATAAATCTTTAATATAATTAAAATTATTAAAAAATTCCTTTGCCATTCCAACAAATTGTGAGCCTTGCCCAGGAAACAAAACAGAAAACATAGTAAATATTATATTTTTTCTTAATATTTTGTATTGTAATTAAAAATTTATAATAGTATATCCTCAGTTTTTTAAAAGATATTTATGAACTTATATGAACATACAATAATAGCTCGCCCAGATACATCTCCTAATCAACTGAAACAAATACAGGAGAAATATTCAAAATTAATTGAAAATTCTGAAGGCAACATTATTAAATTTGAAACTTGGGGATTAATGAATTTATCATATATAATCAAGAAAAATAAAAAAGGAAACTATTTACATTTCAAATTTGAAGCTAATGGTAAAGTTGTTAGTGAACTAGAAAAAAATGAAAAACTAGATAAAAATTTGTTAAGATATCTAACGGTAAAAGTAGATAAATTTGATTTGAAAACAGAATATTTTAAGAAAAGTGAAGATAACAAATAATTTATGAAAAAAAAAAATATAAAAAAAAAAAATTCTCAAAATAATTTTTCAAAACTTAGTGTATTTCAAAACCAAAAATATAAATTTAAAAAAAAATGTCCGCTGTCAGGAAAAGATGCACCTAAAATAGATTATAAAAATATAAAACTTTTAAGAAAATATACTTCAGAAAATGGTAAAATATTACCATCAAGAATTACGTCTGTTAGTCAAAAAAAGCAAAGAGAATTATCTCTCTCAATTAAAAGAGCGAGAAACCTGGCACTTATTTAAATGAAAGTAATATTATTGGAAAGCATAAGCAAAATTGGATCAATAGGAGATATAATTGATGTAAAAAGGGGTTTTGCAAGAAACTTTTTGATTGCAAAAAAAAAAGCACTCTATGCCTCAAAAAATAATATTGAGCATGTTGAAAAAATAAAAACTGATTTAAATAAAAAAGACCAAGACAAAAAAAAAGATGCTAAAACAATTCAAGAAAAAATTCAAAATAAAGAATTTGAGGTAAAAAAATTAAGCACAGAAAATAAGGAATTATATGGCTCAGTTAAACCTACAGAAATTTCGAATATTATAAACAAGAGCCTAGATATTGATATTAATCCATCATTAATTCAATTAAAAAAAGAAATTAAAACATTGGGAAAATATAAAGTTACTTTAAATTTACATTCAGATGTTCAAGCTATTATAACTATTTCAGTTGTTTCTGAAGAAGAAAAATAATTATACATTCTTTTCCCCAGCCATATTTAAGGTTTGTTATTCAACATTTTTAAATTAATTTTAATTTATGTCACAACTTTTAAATATAGTCAAAAATATAGATGAATTACCAAATAATATAGAAGCAGAACAATCGGTAATTGGTTCTGTTCTGCTATCTAATGAAATGTTTGATGAAATAAGTTTGATTATATCGAGTAAAAATTTTTTTGATCCAGTTCACAAAAAAATATTTGAAGCAATAGAAAAATTAATCTATGGGGGTCTATTGGCTAATCCCATAACCTTAAAAAATCATTTTGAAAAAGAAAAAAATGACTTAAACATTCCAGAATATTTAGTAAAGATTACAAAATTTTCTACTTCATCCAGACAAGCTATTGAATATTCTAAACTTATTTTCGATCTTTTCGTTAAAAGAGAACTCATTAAAATATCTGGAGAAATAATAGATCAAGCGAAAAATAATGATTTAAATTCGGATGGACAAAAAATAATAGAAAATTACGAAAAATCTTTATTTGATCTTGCTGAAAAAGGTTCTTTTAGCTCGTCTCTTGTAAAGTTTGATGCTGCCATGAGGCAAACAATTGAAATGGCATCTAACGCTTATAAAAATGAAGAAGGAATAGTAGGTGTACCAACAGGCCTTAAGGATTTAGATGACAGACTTGGTGGATTACATAAATCAGATTTAGTAATTATTGCAGGAAGACCCTCAATGGGTAAAACCGCGTTAGCAACAAACATAGCTTTTAACGCTGCAAAAAAAATTTTAGAAAACGATGAGAAAAGTTCAATTGCTTTTTTTTCACTCGAAATGTCTTCTGAACAACTTTCAACAAGAATTTTAGCAGAGCAATCAAGAATTAAATCAAACGATATAAGAAGAGGCAGAATATCTGAAGAACAATTTGATAAATTTATTGAAACTTCAAAAAATATATCTGAGCTGCCTTTATATATAGATGAAACTCCAGCAATCACAATTGCTGCATTAAGCAATAGAGCAAGAAGAATAAAAAGACTGTATGGTCTTAATATGGTTGTTATAGATTATATACAATTGATGAGAGCTTCCAATGCCAATAATGGTAGAGTTCAAGAAATTTCTGAAATTACACAAGGGTTGAAGGCTTTGGCAAAAGAACTAGCTGTTCCAGTTTTAGCTTTATCGCAACTATCAAGAGCAGTTGAGCAAAGAGATGATAAAAAACCACAATTGTCAGATCTAAGAGAGTCGGGTTCGATTGAACAAGATGCAGATGTTGTAATGTTTGTTTACAGAGAAGCGTATTATTTACAGGGAAAAGAACCGAGGCCAGCAACTGTAGAACATGCCGAATGGCAGGCAAAAATGAATGAAGTTTCTCATTTAGCTGAGTTAATTATTCAAAAACAAAGGCACGGACCAACTGGCAATGTAATGCTTGAATTTGAGGCAATGTTTACCAAATTTAAAGATATTCAAAATAATTAAATTAAATTATAAAAGCTAATATTCGATGTTAGCCAAATTTTATCAAAATATTGTTTTAAAAAAACCAAGCTTAATTTTAGTTTTATTGTTAATTTGCTTATTTTTCTTCGGATATTATTCAAAAAACTTTAGACTTGATGCGTCTTCTGAGACATTATTAATTGAAGGCGATCCTGACTTAAAATACCTCAACGAGATAAATGATAGATATGGAGCTAAAGAATTTCTAGTTCTTACATATACTCCGGAACTGAGCATGATTGATGAAACCTCAATACTAAATCTTACAAGTTTAAAAAAGGAGATACAGCAACTTAAGTGGGTACACAACGTAATTACACTTCTAGATATTCCTTTATTAAACAGCTCTGATGAGCCACTTATTGAGAGACTACAAAACTATTCAACACTTAAATCAAAAGGAATTGATAAAGAAAGAGGATTTAATGAAATATTGAATAGCCCTGTTTTCAGAAATTTCGTTATCAGTGAAGATGGCAAAACTTCTGGTATTATAGTTTATTTAAAATCAAGAGATAAAATTACAGAATTTAGTAACAAAAAAGAAGAAGAGTTATACAAAGATAAATTAAAAAAGCAGAATCATCAAAATATTTTAGAAATAAGACAAGTAATAAAAAATTTTAGCTCTAATAGTAAAATTCATTTGGGTGGTATTCCAATGATTGCAGATGATATGATGACTTTTATAAAAAGTGATATAATTGTTTTTGGTCTTGGAGTTTTTTTATTTATTATTGCAACTCTATGGTATGTTTTTAGAAGACTAATCTGGGTGATTGTTCCAATAAGTAGTTGTTTTTTTTCAGTAATAATAATGACTGGACTTTTAGGTCTATTAGGATGGAAAGTTACAGTTATTTCATCAAATTTTATAGCTTTAATGTTGATATTAACTATGGCTATGAATATTCATATTAGTACAAGGTATCTTCAACTTTCAAAACAATTTCCAAAATTAAATAAATTTAAAATTATTTCTTTAACAACAAGTAAAATGTTTTGGCCAATACTGTATACTGCTTTAACGACTATATTTGCTTTTTTGTCTTTAATCTTCAGTGAAATAAAGCCAATAATTGATTTTGGTTATATGATGACTTTTGGTCTTATAATTTCTTTTATTATCACATTCAGTTTGTTGCCTACTTTAATTAATTTAATTAACTCAAAAAAAATTTCATTAATGGAAGAAAAAGGTTCATTAATTACTAATTATTTAGGTAAAATTTCGGTTTCAAACCAGAATTCTGTTTTTGGCATAACAATAATTATTATATTTTTAAGTATATTTGGAATATCAAAACTTGAAGTAGAAAATAGTTTTATAAATTATTTTGATAAAAATACAGAAATATATAAAGGGATGAAGCTTATTGATGAAAAGTTGGGAGGTACTACGCCTCTTGAAGTAATTTTGAAATTTCCGAAACAAGATCAAAGCGAACCAAAATCTGATGAAGATGACGATTGGGGAGATGAAGATGAAAATGATGATAAATATTGGTTTACCAAAGATAAAATAAATAAAATAAAAAAAGTTCACAGCTATTTAGACTCTTTAGAACCAATTGGAAAAGTTCTCTCCTTTTCGTCAATTATTGATGTTGCTACTCAATTAAATAATAATAAAGAGCTAGGCTCTTTAGAAATGGGTGTTTTATACACTAAGATTCCTGATAACATAAAAAAAGAAATTGTTGATCCATATATATCAATAAAAGATTCAGAAGCTAGGATAAGCTTAAGAATTAAAGATTCCTTAGATAACCTAAGGAGAAATGATTTGCTTATAAAAATTAATTACGATCTTGAAAATAAATTAGATTTAAAAAAAGACGAATTTAAATTAGGAGGTGTATTAATCCTTTTTAATAATTTATTACAAAGCTTATTTAAATCTCAAATTTTAACTCTTGGATTTGTTATGCTTGGTATTTTAATAATGTTTATAATTCTTTTTAAAAATTTAAAATTGGCATTAATAGGTGTTGTTCCAAATTTTATAGCAGCTTTTTTTATATTAGGTTTAATAGGACTATTAGGAATTCCACTTGACATGATGACAATTACAATAGCTGCAATAACAATTGGGATAGCTGTAGATAACAGTATTCACTATATTTATAGATTTAAAGAAGAATACTTTAAATTAAGAAATTATAAAAAAACATTAAAATTATGTCACTCTACAGTAGGTAAAGCTATTTTAAATACTTCAATTACAATAGTTTTTGGATTTTCAATTTTAGTGATGTCAAATTTTATACCAACAATTTACTTTGGTGTATTCACAGGGATTGCTATGTTGCTCGCGATGGTTTCTGTTTTAACACTTTTACCTTCTTTATTGCTTAAAATTAAACCATTCAATTAATGATTGAAGTTATTCAGGATTTTTTAATACAAGTAACTTTATTTGACTATATATTTTTTGTACTAACAATTTATTTTTTAATTCAAGGATCTAGAAAAGGATTTGTTTTAAGTTTATTGTCAGCTGCTAAATGGGTATTGGCATATATTTTAACAATTTATTTATTTCCAAAAGTAAAACCTTATTTTGATGGTATTTTAGACAGCGAATATGTTCTAGATATAATTATAGGTGTAATATTATTTATCTTAATAATATTTCTTATTCTTTTAGTAAATAAAGCAATAAGTAAAGTTATTACTTACACGGGATTGGGTTCGATCGATAAAGTTTTTGGCTTTTTCTTTGGAATCGCTAAGAGCTATATTCTAATTGTTTGTTTTTTCACAGCTATTGACGTTGTTTACGACAGCAAAAAATGGCCGTTAAATTTAAAAGATTCGTTAACATTTCCTTGGGTTGAAAAAGGTAGTATCTATCTTATAAAGGTATTTCCAAATCAAAAACAATATGAAGACGCTAAAGAAAAAGTTCAAGATGTATAATCCTAAGTTAAAAGAAGAATGCGCTGTCTTTGGTATAAGTAATACACCAGAAGCATCGACCTTAACTGCTTTAGGACTTCATGCGTTACAACATAGAGGTCAAGAAGGTTGTGGAATTGTATCATTTGATGGCAAAAAATATCACTCCGAAAAAAGATTTGGTTTAGTTGGTGATAATTTTAATGACGAAAAAGTCTTAAAAAATTTACCAGGAAATTACGCGATAGGTCATAACAGATATTCTACAACAGGTGGAACTGCTTTAAGAAATGTACAACCATTCTTTGCTGATACTAATTCAGGTGGAATTGGGGTAGCTCATAATGGTAATCTTACCAATGCTATAACACTTAGAAATAAAATGGTTGAAGAAGGCTCAATTTTTTACACAACATCAGATACTGAAACCATAGTAAAACTTATAGCTAAATCAAAAAGACCAAAAACAATTGATAAAGTTATTGATGCTCTGTTTCAAATTCAAGGAGGATACGCGTTAGTTATGATGACACAGAATACACTTATTGGTGTGAGAGATCCTTATGGAATTAGACCATTAGTTATAGGAAAATTAAAAAACTCTTATGTTTTTGCATCTGAAACATGTGCTTTTGACATTATTGGTGCAAAGTTTGTTAGAGAAGTTGAAAATGGTGAAATTGTTTATGTAGAAAATGATGAATTGAAAAGCATTAAGCCATTTCCTCAAAAAAAAGTGAGGCCATGTGTATTTGAATATATTTATTTTTCAAGACCAGATAGTATTTTAAATGGTAAAACAGCCTATGAATATCGTAAAAGATTTGGAGCTGAATTAGCAAAAGAAGATAATTTAGATGCTGACTTAGTTGTACCAGTACCCGACTCTGGTAATGCCGCTGCATTAGGTTATGCAGAAGAGAAAAAAATTAATTTTGATTTAGGTTTAATAAGAAATCATTATGTTGGTCGAACTTTTATAGAACCTTCACAGCAGATTAGAAGTTTGGGGGTTAAATTAAAATTAAATGCAAATGTTTCAGTTATAAAAAATAAAAAAATTATTTTAGTTGATGACTCTCTGGTTAGAGGGACAACTTCATCGAAAATTGTAAAAATGTTATACGATAATGGTGCTAAAGAGATACATGTGAGGATAGCTAGTCCAGAAATAAAATATCCAGATTTTTATGGAGTTGATACACCTACTAAAAAAGAACTATTAGCAGCAAACAAAACTGTAGATGAGATAAAAGAATTTATAAAAGCACAATCACTTAAATTTTTAACTTTAGATGGCTTATATCGAGGAATGGGTTTTGATAAGAGAAATGATGCGTATCCTCAGTTAACTGATCATCATTTTACTGGTGATTATCCGGTAAAAATAATTGACGAACTTGGGGAAGACAAAGTTACACAATTATCTTTATTAAGTACAGGATCGAGTAATTAATGAAAAAAGTAAATTTTACTGAAATGAAAAATGGTTCAAGAGAAGATTATGAATTATTAGAAAAGTATGAAAAGAATTTTGAACGTAAAACTGCAGATAGATTGATTAAGTATCTTGCAAGTCAAACTACAACTCTTGAAGGTTATCAAATAACTAGATTAGAACATTCCTTGCAGGCAGCAACAAGAGCTTACAAGAATGGTGAAAGTGAAGAGATGGTTGTAGCAACTTTACTTCATGACATTGGGGATGACTTGGCACCCATGAATCATTCTCAATATGCAGCGTCAATAATTAGACCTTATGTTTCAGAAAAAACATATTGGATAATCCTTCATCATGGACTTTTTCAAACTTATTACAGTGCTCATCATTTGGGTGGAGATAGAAACGCTAGGGATAAGTTCAAGGAGCACAAATACTATCAAGATACAGTTGATTTTTGTGAAAAGTATGACCAATCTTCTTTTGATCCTAATTACAAATCTATGTCTTTAGAAGAGTTTGAACCAATGGTGAAAAAGATATTTGATAGAAAACCTTTTTATCATCACTAATTTTTAAAAGAAAAGATGACTAACAAACTTAAGGAAGAGAAAAGTCCATATTTAATTCAACATAAAGACAATCCTGTAAATTGGTTTGCTTGGAATAAAGAAAGTTTAGAACAAGCAAAAAAAGAAAAGAAACCAATATTTCTAAGCGTTGGGTACGCAAGTTGTCATTGGTGTCATGTGATGGCACATGAGAGTTTTGAAGATGACCAAACAGCAAAAATAATGAATGAAAAATTTATAAACATAAAAGTTGATAGAGAAGAAAGACCTGATTTAGATTATGTTTTTCAAAGAAGTTTATCTATTCTTACAGGAACGCAAGGAGGTTGGCCTTTATCGATGTTTCTTGATGAAAATGGAGTTCCTTTCACTGGTGGTACTTATTTTCCTCCAAAAGAAATGCATGGAAGACCAGATTTTCAAAAAGTTTTAAATAATGTGTCTGATGTATATAGTAAAAATAGACAAAAAATTCTTGATCAAGCTCCCCAAATGCAAGAAATATTTGGTAAAATTAATCAAAAATCAGCAGTATTAAATCAACCTTTAGAACCGTTTTTAGAAAAAATTATACAGCACCTTGATAAAGATAATGGAAGTTTCAAGGGAGCTCCTAAGTTTCCCCAATTTTATTTATTTGATGCAATGCTTTATTTTTATTTAAAAACAGGAAAAGAAGAATACTTTAAACCTGTTGAAACTTTACTTTACAATATTTCTTCAAAAGGAATGTATGATCATTTAGCTGGAGGTATAGCAAGATACACTGTTGATGAAAATTGGATCATCCCTCACTTTGAAAAAATGCTTTATGATAATATTCAATATATTGGGTTGCTAAACAAGTTCTTTCAAAAAACTAATAATCTTTATTATAAGAAAAAATTAGAGCAAACTATAGATTTTATTAATTTGGAATTTAAAAATGAATTTGATCTTTACGGGTCTGCATATGATGCTGATAGCGATGGTGTTGAGGGAAAATATTATGTTTGGAATTATGAGGAACTTAAGAATACTCTGGGATCTAAATTTAATTCATTTGCAAAAAAATATATCATAAAAGAAGAGGGAAACTTTGAGGGTAATAACATTTTAATAGAAAATCATAATATACTTTCTGATGAAGAGACTAAAGAAATCTCAATTATAGAAAAAGCATTATTAGATCAAAGAAACAAACGCACTAAACCATTATTTGATGATAAATCTCAAACTGATCAAAATTGTTTTTTGTTAGAAACTCTCCTTTTTTCATCGTTAGTGACAGATAATGAAGAATTAAAACAAAATACTCTTACTAGTATAAATATATTGGAAAAATATTTATCAGACAAAGTTTTCCA
>CACLYQ010000017.1 GCA_902611175.1 uncultured Pelagibacteraceae bacterium | reverse complement strand
TGGTTTTCCGATGGCTCAGAAGGGCCAGGCAGGTAAAGCTTTAGGGATGGCTGCAGTATCTAGTGTAGTTGGTGGAATTATTTCTTTGATTGTCCTAATTATTTTTGCACCAACACTTGCAAGAATTGCATATAAATTTGGACCTCCTGAATATTTTGCATTGGCAATATTTGGATTATCAATGTTAGCTTCTATAAGCTCAAAGTCTCCAGTTAAAAATCTTATAGGAGGTTTGATAGGTTTATTTGTTGCAACAATCGGAGTTCACCTTACAACTGGTATTTCAAGATTTACATTTGGGGTTGCTGAACTTTTTGAAGGGATAAGCTTTGTTCCTGTATTAATTGGTTTATTTGCAATGTCTGAGATACTAGTCCAAGCATCAAAAAGTGAATTACTTTTAGAAAGAATTAAGTTTTCAGCAATAAAACTTCCTTCAATTTCAGAATTTAAGAGTTGTGTTAAAACAATTTTAAGATCATCAGGTATAGGAACTTTTATAGGTATTCTTCCAGCTGAAGGTGGAACTGTTAGTGCAATGATTGGTTATAACGAGGCAAGAAGATGGTCAAAAAATAAAGATAACTTTGGAAAAGGAGAAATAGAAGGAGTTGCAGCTCCTGAGTCAGCTAATAATGCTGCCACTGGTGGTGCAATGATACCAACTCTTGCTTTAGGTATTCCAGGTTCAGCAACTACAGCAGTAATTCTTGGTGGATTTCAAATTCACGGATTAAGAGCTGGACCATATTTGTTTGAACAGCAACCAGATCTGCTTTACACAATTTTTTATGGCATGCTTTTAGCAAACTTTATCTTTTTAATTTTTGGTTTACTTGGGGCTAAAATATTCTCAAGAATTTCTTTAATACCAAGGGGTTATTTATGGCCATCTGTATTTGTATTTTGTCTTGTTGGATCTTATGGATTATCCCAGTCTATGGTAGATGTTTACATAATGCTAATTTCAGGTGTTGTTGGATTTTTCTTAAGACGGTCAGGATTTTCTCCAGCACCAATAATTATGGGAATTGTATTAGGCGAATTAGTGGAAAATTCATTAGCTCAATCAATCATAATATTTGACCAAAATATATTTATGTTTTTCACTAGGCCAATTGTACTTGTATTTTTTACATTAACTTTTTTAAGTTTATTTTACAGACCTATTAAAAATCTAATAATGAAAGGAAAATAATGACTAAAGCTTTTACACCTAATATTAAATCCAAAAGAGGAAAGGACTTAACAAAATACGTTGCTAACTTTGTTCACAAAACAAAATTTAAAAATATTCCAAAAGAAGTTGTTGAGTTAGCAAAAAAACATATTTTGGATGGTTTTGGTTTAGCATTATCAGGTTCTGTTGCAAGAACAGGTAATTACTTATTTGCACATATCAAAAAAAGTTCAGCAAAAGGCAAGGCAACAGTTATTGGTTCAAAAATGAAGGTTCCAACACATTTTGCAGCTTTGGCAAATGGTGTAGGAATACATTCTGACGATTATGATGATACGCAGTTAGCTGTAGCAAAAGATAGGGTTTATGGGTTATTAACACATCCTACTGCACCTTGCTTACCTAGCGCTTTTGCTGAGGGCGAGGTTAATAAAATTAATGGAAAAGATTTTTTAAACTCATATTTAATTGGAGTAGATGTAGAATGCAAAATATCTGAAGCCATGTCTCCACGTCATTATCAACATGGTTTTCACTCAACAGCAACCTGTGGAACTTTTGCTTCAGCCTCTGCTGCGGCTAAAATTAGAAAATATGATCATAACAAAATTTTAAGATCTTTGGGGATTGCGGCCTCTCTTAGCGCAGGATTGAGAGAAAATTTTGGAACAATGACAAAACCACTTCACGCGGGTAGAGCGGCAGAGAGTGGATTGATAGCTTGTGATCTAGTAAGATATGGGTGGTCTTCAACTGATAAAATTTTGGAATCTCCAAGAGGTTTTTTTCAAGCCCATGGAGGTGGATACGATATTAACGCATTAAAAGGTAAACTTGGAAGACCATGGACATTTAAATCTCCAGGTATTTCAATTAAACCACATCCTTGTGGTTCTTTAACCCATCCTGGGATGACAAAGATGTTAGAGTTAATTAAAAAGTATGACATTAAGCCAGAACAAGTAGTTAAAGTTGATGTTGGCACAAACCACAACATGCAAAATGCTTTGATACATCATCGGCCAAAAAATGAGTTTCAAGCTAAATTTAGTATGGAGTATTCTATGGCAATACTTTTAATTGATAGAAGAGCTTACATTCCTGAATATCAAGACAAAAGAATCAATAAATCTGATGTTCAGCAAATGCTTAAAAAAGTGAACTTTTATAAAAACAAAATAGCTGAAGCAGCAGGCTATGATAAGATGACAACTATAATAGATATCTATTTAAAAAATGGAAAAAAAATATCTGGAAGAGGTGATTTTGGAAAAGGTAGTCCCGCAATACCAATGACTTATGATGAAGTTGCAGATAAGTTTCTAGGTTGTACAGAATTTGCCAAATGGCCTTTATCTAAATCAAAAAAAATTATTGAAACAGTAAGAAACTTAGAAAAAGTTAAGGATATTAGAATATTAGGAAGGTTATTATCAAAGTAGTTATCTTTGATTTAAAAGCATAACTTTTCGATATTTGCTACCTTTGTATTTAGCCAATGGTCTAATTAATTTATTAGATGAATGTTGTTCCATTATATGAGCTGACCAACCAGTAATTCTTGAAATTACGAATATTGGTGTAAAGAAATCTGTATCAAAGCCCATTAAATGATAAGTAGGTCCCGTTGGGTAGTCTACATTTGGATGAATATTCTTTTTACTAATCATTACTCTTTCAACAATATCGTAAATCTTTAAAAACTTTTTATCTTTTTTAATTTTAGCAACTTTTTTGAAATACTCTTTCATGGTTGGAACTCTAGAGTCTCCACTCTTATAAACCCTGTGCCCAAAACCCATCACAACTTCTTTTTTCTTTAATGCATTATTGATCCATTTGAGAGCATTCTCAGGTTTTTTGATTTTATTCATCATATGCATAACTTCTTCATTGGCTCCTCCATGCAAAGGTCCTTTCAAACTAGCAATAGCTCCTGTTATAGCGCCATGAATATCAGATAAACTACTTGTTATTGTTCTAGCAGTAAAAGTTGAAACATTAAAACTATGTTCTGCATATAAAATTAAAGATACATCAAACGCTTTTACAATTTCTTTTTGAGGAACCTTTCCAAAACACATATAAAAAAAGTTCTCTGCAAAAGTCAGTTCTTTTTTTGGTTTAATAATCTTCTTACCTTTTCGAATTCTATAAAACGCCGCTAAAGCAGTTGGAGTTTTCGCTAAAATTCTTAAAGCTTTTCTAGTATTTGCTTCCTGAGAATTGTCTGTAGTTTCTTTGTCTTCTAATCCCATAACACTTACTGCTGTTCTGGCAACATCCATAGGATGAGATTTTTTTGGCATGTGTTTAATTATTTCGTAAAGATTTTTTGATAAATCTCTATGTCCTCGTTCAATTTTTTCAAATTGTCTAAGTTCAATACTATTTGGTAAATCACCTTTTAAAATAAGATATGCGGCTTCTTCAAATCTACAAAATTCACACAGGTCTTGAACAGCATAACCTCTATAAGTTAATGAGTTGATCTCAGGCATAACTTTAGAAACTTCTGTTTCATCAACAACAATTCCTAATAAACCTTTTTTTACTTCTTCACTCATTATTCATGTCCCTCTGTACTAAAATTATATATCTTTTCGTCTAAAGAGTTGTATTTTTCATACTCAACTAGATCATATAATCTTTTTCTAGTTTGCATCTTATCTATAATATTATTTTGATGTCCATCCGCAAAAATGGCACGTAGACCATCCTCAACACTTTTCATCGCTAATCTCTGTGTAGTAACCGGATAAATTACAATATTATAACCAAGCTCTTCTAATTGTTTAAAATCTAACAATTTGGATTTTCCAAACTCAGTCATATTAGCTAAGAGATAACAATCTAATGATTTTCTAACTTTTTCAAACTCAGCTTCATCCTTTAATGCTTCTGGAAAAACAATTTCTGCACCAGCATCAATATAAGATTTGCAACGATCAATCATTTTATCAATACCTTCTACACTTTTAGCATCAGAACGTGCAATGATTTTAAAATTTTTGTCAGATCTTGCTTCTACACATTCTTTAATTTTTTTTGTCATATCTTCTTTTGAAATCAATTCTTTATTGTCTAGATGGCCACATCTTTTCTGTTCAATCTGATCTTCTAAATGAATTGCTGAAATACCAAAATTTTGAAATGTTTGAACAGTTTCTTTACAAGATTTAAAACCTGTATCGACATCTACAATGGTTGGAAGATTTGTAACACGTGCAATTTGTTTTGATCTGTTACTGACATCATTAAGAGTTGTTAATCCTATATCTGGATAACCCAAATCATTAGACATAACACCTCCTGATACATAAACTCCATCATATCCAATCTCTTCAATAACTTTAGCTGTTAATGGGTTATATGCACCTGGTATTCTCAAAATTTTTTTAGATTTAAGTTTATTATCTAAATCTATTCTTTTCTCTTCAGGTTTTTTTTCAACAAAGTGCACTAGAATATTCCTTTTTTATTATTTGATTTTAAATATCTTTTACTTACTTCAATATTTAGTTTTGTTAGTTGATTATTTTTTAATTTTTTTAAATTTTGAACATCTTTTAAAAATCTGTCACTTTCTTTTTTAGAAATAATATTTTCAGTTAAAATTTTAAATTTATTTATATAATCTAATCTTCTAAAAGGTCTCTTGCCATATGGATGAGCGTCTGCTCTTTCTAATTCTTCAATTACTTTTTTCCCATTATTTAATGTTACTACAACTCTTGCGCCAAAAGATTTCTTTTTTGGGTCAGGATCGTGATATTTTTTCGTCCATTTCTTATTTTCGTGAGTTTTAATGGATCTCCATATTTTAATTGTACTTTTTTTGTTAGCTCTCTTTTTAGTATAAGACTTTACATGATGCCAATCTGAATCTTCTAAAGCTACTGCAAAAATATACATTATTGAGTGATCTAATGTTTCTCTACTAGCATTCGGATCCATTTTTTGCGGATCATTAGCTCCAGTTCCTATTACATAATGAGTATGATGGCTTGTATATATATCTATTTTCTTAATTGTATTTAAATTATCAATTTTTTTATTAAGAGCTTTTGCAATATCAATTAATGCTTGAGCTTGATATTCAGCTGAATATTCTTTTGTGTATGTTTCAAGAATAGCTTTTTTTTCCTCATTCTTTTTTGGCAAAGGAACAAAATATTTAGCATTTTTTCCATCTAATATTCTTGCTATTACACTATCTTCACCTTCGTAAATTGGACTAGGAGCTCCTTCACCTCGCATCGTTCTATCAACAGCTTCAATTGCTAATTTTCCTGCATGAGCTGGAGCATACGCTTTCCAACTTGAAATCTCGCCTTTTCTTGATTGTCTTGTTGAAACACTCACATGTAATGCCTGTTGAACAGCTTGATAAATAGTTTCTGTATTTAATTTTAACATTGATCCAATACCAGCTGCAACGCTTGGTCCTAAGTGAGCGATATGATCGACTTTATGTTTATGAAGACAAATAGCTTTTACAAGATTAACTTGAACTTCATAAGCAGTTATAATTCCTCTTAATAAATCATTTCCATTTTTTTTTAATTGTTGTGCTACTGCTAATATTGCAGGAATGTTGTCACCAGGATGGCTGTAATCAGCTGCTAGAAATGTATCATGAAAATCTAATTCTCTAACAGCAGTCCCATTTGCCCACGCAACCCATTCACAATCAAATTTAAGTTTTGAATTTATGCCAAAAAGACTAGCTCCATTTTTTCTTACATGTTTTTTTGCCATTTCTCTTGCAGATATTACAGGTCTTCTGTTTAAGGAAGCTATAGCAACAGAAGCGTTATCAATAATTCTATTAATAACCATTTCTATTGAATTTTTATTTAATTTAGCATTATCACTCGCTATCTCTGCTATTTTCCAAGCAAGCTGTTTTTTTTTTGGTAAATTTTTTTTTGATGGGTAAACTTTTACAATATGTTTAATCATTGAGAAAATTTAATACTCCCAGATTACAATTTAATCAATACTAATTAATAAGGTATTTATTAATTATTTGCTCAATACCATTAAAATCTTTTATCAAATGATTATGATATATCTCTGTCGTTTTTTTATCAGTATATCCATCCTCAACTAATATGAATGGTAATCCTGCAGCTTTTGCAGATTCGGAGTCAGTTTCACTATCTCCAATCATTATTGATTTTTTTAATTCACCTTGAATAATTTCTATTACATTTGTTAGGTGTCTTGGATCAGGTTTACAATAGTCAAAAGTATTGAAACCAGCTACGTATTCAAAATAATCGTATACATTTATTTGTTTCAAAAGATCTACAGCCAAATGTTCAGTTTTATTAGTGCAAACAGCCATTGAAATATTATTTTTTTTACACCACTTAAGAAATTCTAAAACTCCAGGAAGTAGCTTGCTTTCTACTGCAATATTTTTTCCATAGTAATCTATAAATTCATCAACCATTTTAGATTTTATTTTTTCATCATCAATTTTTTTTAGTTCTTTTCTAGCTTGATTCCATAAAGATCTCCCAATCATAGATGCAGCACCTTTACCTACCAAGTTTCTTATTTCAGCAGTAGATTTCGTTTCATAACCAAATTTTTGCATTACATGATTATGTGCATTCATTAAATCAGGCGCTGTATCAATTAATGTTCCATCTAAGTCAAAAAGAACTGTGAATTTTTGTGTCATTTAAAAAGTATTAATAAGAAATAAATTGTGAATTAATTAAATTAATACCCAGATATATACAACTATCTGATGAATAGTCAAAATTTACAAAATAAACTTAGAGATAAATTTTTAAAAAAAGGTGTCAAAATGAAAGGGCCTGAGACAGTTTTTTTTTCTAAAGATACTAAAATTGGAAAGAATGTAGAGATAGAACCTTATGTTGTCTTTGCTGATAAAGTTCAAATAGGGAACAATGTCAAAATTTTATCTTTCTCTCATCTTGAGGGTGTTAAAATAGATAATGATGTAAGTGTAGGTCCATACGCTCGTTTAAGACCTGGAACAAAAATAAAATCTGGATCAAAAATTGGAAATTTTGTTGAAGTAAAAAAAACTACAATAAACAAAAATTCTAAAGTTAATCATTTATCATATATTGGTGATGCTCAACTGGGAAAAAATGTTAATATTGGAGCTGGAACAATAACTTGTAATTATGATGGAAGAAAAAAAAGTAAAACAAATATTAAGGATAAAGTATTTGTAGGTTCAAATACATCTTTAGTAGCACCAGTTACTTTAAATGAAAAAAGTGTTATAGGCGCAGGTTCGGTAATCACTAAAAATGTTAGCAAAGGGTCGTTGGCATTAACCAGATCAATTCAAAAAGAAAAGAAAAATTACAAAAGGAAATAATAAGTAATGTGTGGAATAGTTGGAATTACAAGCTCTAAAGAGGTTACTCCTAGAATTATAAGTTCTTTAAAAAAACTTGAGTATAGAGGCTACGACTCTGCAGGTATAGCAACTCTTTCAAATGGAAATATAAATGAGGTAAAATGTGAGGGTAGAGTAGACGCTTTAGAGAAAAACATTATACAAACTAGAATATCTGGTTCTATTGGTATCGGACACGTTAGATGGGCCACACATGGAAAACCCAGTTCAATAAATGCACATCCTCATTCATCAGAAGATGTATCTGTAGTTCACAATGGTATAATTGAAAATTCAACTATTCTAAAAAAGTTATTAGAAAATAAAGGATATAACTTTAAATCCCAAACAGATACAGAAGTAATTGTTCATTTGGTAACTGATTATTTAAAAAAAAATAACCTTAAAAATACGATTATAAAAGTTTTAAAAAAATTACATGGTAGTTTTGCACTAGGAATAATATTCAAAGACCAACCAGACTTAATAGTTGGGGCGAGAAGAGGCTCTCCTCTTGCAGTTGGTTATGGTCCAAACGAACACTACCTTGGTTCCGACTCTTATGCATTAAAGTCAATGACTAATAAAATTTCATATTTAAATGATGGAGAATTTTGCATATTAAAAAAAGATTTAGTCGAATTTTTTGATGCAGATGGAACTAAAGTAAACAAAAAAATTTTAAATCTTTCTAAAGATGACCAAAATTATGAAAAAGGAGAATATAAATATTATATGGCTAAAGAAATAGACGAGCAGCCAATCACTTTAAAAAATTGTATTAATGAGTATATAGACAAGCATAATAAGGATATAAATATTTACAATTTTCCTTGGAAAATAAGTGAAATTTCATCAGTTGTTTTAATTGGATGTGGAACAGCATATCACTCATGTCTTGTTGCTAAGTATTGGTTTGAACAAAATACAAGCCTAGACGTTAGTGTTGATATAGCTTCAGAGTTCAGATATCGAAAAATTAAATTTAAAAAAGATTGTCTATATATTTTTGTTTCTCAATCTGGAGAGACTGCAGATACATTTGCAGCATTAGATTTGTGCAAAAAGAATAATGTTAAAACTTGTGCAGTAGTAAATGTTGTTGAAAGTTCAATTGCAAGAGACGCTGATCTAGTTTTGCCCATCCATTGTGGTCCTGAAGTTGGTGTTGCATCAACAAAGGCTTTTTTAGGACAAATGTTAGTTCTTTATTTATTATGTATTAAGCTTTCTTATGAACAAAAATCAATTGATAAAAAGTATTACCAGAAAAAGTTAAAAGATTTAATGACTTTATCTAAATCTGCAAAAAATACATTGAATATTGAAAATAAAATTCAAACCCTTGGAAAAGATTTTGCTAATTCTAAAGGATCAATGTTTCTAGGTAGAGGCTATTCATATCCAATTGCACTTGAAGGCGCTTTAAAACTAAAAGAGCTTGCTTATGTCCATGCCGAAGGTTATCCAGCAGGGGAAATGAAACATGGACCTCTTGCACTTATAGAAGAAGGTATGCCGGTAGTTGTAATTGCCCCCAGAGACGAGCATTACAAAAAAACTATTTCAAATATGCAAGAAGTTATATCTAGAGGCGCAAAAGTTTTACTAATAACAAATAAAAGCACTGATGAAATTTATTCAGAAAATATTTGGGAGCAAATAGAAGTTGATGCCATATCTGATGAACTCATTCCTTTTTTGACCACTATACCTTTGCAAAAGTTAGCTTATTACTCTGCATTAGATAAAGGATACGATATAGATAAACCAAGAAACTTAGCTAAATCTGTCACTGTTGAATAAATAATAAAGTCTGTTAAAACAATTCTGAGTTGAAATGAAAAATTGGAAAATAAATAGCTGGAGAAAATACCCCGTCAAACATATTCCTGAATATGATGATGAGAACGAATTAGAGATGGTTTTAAATAAATTGAAAACCTTTCCTCCACTAGTTTTTGCAGGTGAAACAAGACATTTGAAAGACCAATTGGCAATGGTCAATGATGGAAAAGCATTTCTATTGCAAGGTGGTGATTGTGCGGAAAGTTTTGCAGAATTTCATCCTGATAATATAAGAGATACATTTAAAGTTATTCTACAAATGGCATTGGTGATGACCTACTCAGCATCTTTACCCATTGTGAAACTTGGAAGAATTGCTGGACAATTTTCAAAACCAAGAAGTGCATCAACTGAAAAACAAGGTGATAAAGAATTACCAAGTTATTTGGGAGATAATATAAATGCAATAGATTTTAATGAAAAAGCTAGAAGACCTGATCCAAAAAGAATGTTTAAAGCTTATTCTCAATCTGCATCAACTTTAAACCTCTTAAGAGCATTTTCAAAAGGTGGTTTTGCTGACCTAAATAAGGTTCACTTATGGAATTTAGATTATATTAAGAAAAGTCCTCAAGCTAAGAAATTTAAAGAATTAGAAGATAAAATAGCAGATGCATTAGCTTTTATGGATGCTTGTGGAATTACATCTGATTTTAATAATAGATTATACACAGTTAACTTTTGGACTTCTCATGAAGCTTTACATTTACCTTTTGAAGAAAGTATGACAAGAGTAGACTCAACCACTGGTGAATATCACGATACTTCAGCACACTTTGTCTGGATAGGAGATAGAACAAGGCAATTAGATGGTGGACATGTTGAGTTTTGTAAAGGAATAGAAAATCCAATTGGCATCAAATGTGGTCCAACTTCAAAACCTGATGAGATTGCAAAAATATGTGAAGTTATAAATCCTAAAAATGAAAAAGGAAAAATAACTTTAATCTCAAGATTTGGTCATAAAAACGTTGAAAAATTCTTACCAAAATTAATTAGAGGAATTAAAAAGGAAGGTCTAAATGTTGTTTGGTCATGTGATCCAATGCATGGCAATACAATTAAATCAACTACTGGTTTTAAAACGAGACCGTTTAATGATGTTGTAAGTGAAGTTAAAAATGTATTTGCAGTTCATCAATCAGAAGGTTCTTATGCAGGAGGTCTTCATGTTGAAATGACAGGACAAGATGTGACAGAGTGTACTGGTGGAGCAAAAAAAATATCAGATGCAGATTTATCAAGCAGATATCATACGCACTGCGATCCACGATTGAACTCTGATCAAGCTATAGAATTAGCGTTTTTAATTTCAGATGAGATAAAAAAGAATAGTTTGTATTCTAAATCTGCAATTAAAGCGGCATCTTAACAGTTTAAAAATAAATTTTTTTTCTTATATTTAAATTATGACACCTAAAGATAAAGTGAATCACATTAAAAATTGGATTTCAGATTATGTGAATTCTATGCCAAAAAAAGCTCAATCTTTAGTGATTGGTATTTCTGGTGGAATAGACTCTTCTGTCTCAAGTACATTAAGTGCAATGACTGGCTTAAAAACAATTGTTTTATCAATGCCTATTAAACAAAAATTTGCACAACATGATCTAAGTTTGGCACATCAAGAATGGTTAAAAAAGAAATTTAGCAATGTAGAGGGACACACTTTAGAATTAGATAGTTTGTTTAAAACATTTGAAGGAACACTGAACAATTTTGGTAGTGAACATGGGATGGCAAACTCTAGAGCAAGATTAAGAATGACAACGCTTTATCAAGTAGCTGCCGCAAACAATGGAATAGTTGTTGGAACAGGAAATAAAGTAGAAGATTTTGGAGTTGGTTTTTACACAAAATATGGTGATGGTGGTGTAGATATTTCACCAATAGCAGATTGTAATAAAACTGAGGTATGGGAACTTGGTAAAGAACTTGGAATTTTAAAGGAGATTATTGATGCCCCTCCTACAGATGGTTTATGGGATGATGGTCGTACAGATGAAGGACAGCTTGGTTTGTCATATAAAGAATTAGAAGAAGCGATGGATAATGAAAATTCTGTAAATAGAGATAAATATAATTCAATTCGAAGTACAAATTTGCATAAAATGGAACCTATTCCAGTATGCAAAATTCCCAATTAATCAAATAGATTCACAAATCTATAATTTAAGTATATTCCTAGTTGTATGGCTAAAGATATATTTTTAACTAATAGTTTAGGTGGTAAGAAAGAAAAATTTACTCCCAAAAATGAAAAATCCATAGGCATGTATGTTTGTGGTCCTACTGTTTATGATGATCCACATATTGGTAATGCCAGACCATTAGTTGTTTTTGATATTCTGTATAAAATTTTAAAAAATAGATATGGATCAACATCAGTAAAATATATCAGAAATATAACAGACATAGATGACAAAATAATCAAAGCATCTCACGATCAAAATATTTCTATAAAAGACTTAACTTCAAAAATTACTAAAAATTTTCATAAGGATTGTAATTACTTAAAGTGTGAAACACCAAACAGCGAACCAAAGGCAACAGAAAATATAAAACAAATGATTGAAATGATCACAGAACTAGAGAAAAAAGGGTTTGCATATTCAAAGGATAAGCATGTTTATTTTGAAGTTAAAAAATTTAGTGATTATGGAAAACTATCTAATAAAAAGTTAGATGAATTAATAGCTGGTTCACGAGTAGAGGTTTCAGAAATAAAAAAAAATCCTGAAGACTTTGTATTATGGAAACCATCGACAGATAAAGAGCCTTCATGGGAATCTCCTTGGGGCAAAGGTAGACCAGGTTGGCACTTAGAATGTTCGGTAATGTCTAAAAGATATTTGGGTGAAGAATTTGATATTCATGGGGGTGGTAGAGACTTGATTTTTCCTCATCATGAAAACGAAATTGCTCAATCAAGATGTGCAAATGAAACAAATTCATTTGCAAATTATTGGGTTCATAACGGATTTATAACTCTTTCTAACGAAAAAATGGCAAAATCTCAGGGAAACATATTAAAAATAAAAGATTTTAAAAATAAATATAATGGTCAAGTTTTAAGATTAGCATTAATTAGTGCTCACTATAGACAAGGATTAGATTGGAATGAAAAACTAATATCAGAATGTGAGAAGACTTTAAGCAAATGGTATTCAGCCTATTCTGTTGTTAATAAAAGTACAATATTACCAGATGAATTATTAGATCCTTTATATGACGATTTAAACACACCAGGCTATATTGCCAATTTACATTTTTTATATAGTAAAGCTTCAACTGGAACGAACGAGGATAAAGCAACTTTTGTAAAAGCTTGCAATTTTATAGGTCTATTAACTGATACTTCAGAAGAGTGGCTACAAACAAAAAAAAATACAATTTCTCTTTCAGAGGATGAAATTAATTCAAAAATAGCTGAGAGAAATAAAGCAAGAGATGAAAAAAATTATCAATTAGCTGATAAAATTAGGAAAGATCTTTTAGATAAGGGTATTTTAATTGAAGATAAAAATGGTACAACCTCGTGGAAATTAAAATGAGTAAAGAAAAAATCTATATATTTGATACAACACTTAGAGATGGGGCACAAACTCAAGGCGTTGACTTTTCATTAAATGAAAAAGAAAAAATTGCTAAATCTTTAGATAACTTAGGAGTTGATTATATCGAAGGCGGCTGGCCAGGAGCTAATCCAACAGATACAGAATTTTTCAATAAGGATCTAAACTTTAAAAACGCTAATCTTACTGCTTTTGGCATGACTAAAAAATCAGAGCATAGTGCAAAAAACGACCCTATGTTGTCATCTCTGATTAATTCAAAGAGTTCATCTGTTTGTTTATTTGGTAAAAGTTGGGATTTTCATGTTGATGTTGCCTTAGGTATTTCAAATGATCAAAATTTAGAAAATATAAGAGAGAGCGCAAAGCATATAGTTAATTCAGGTAAAGAATTTATGTTTGATGCTGAACATTTTTTTGATGGTTATAAATCAAATCCTGAATACGCAATATCATGTTTAAAAGCTGCATATGACAACGGTGCAAGATGGATTGTTTTATGTGATACTAATGGTGGGACATTACCTCACGAAATTTCTAAAATAGTTGAAGAAGTAACAAAGCATATACCTGGAAAAAACCTTGGAATTCACGCTCACAATGATACAGAAAATGCAGTTGCTAATAGTTTAGTAGCCGTACAAGCAGGCGTTAGACAGGTTCAAGGTACAATAAATGGACTTGGTGAAAGATGTGGTAATGCAAATTTAATGTCTTTGATCCCAACTTTTTTTTTAAAAAAAGATTTTTCAGACAAATATGAAATTAATATTAAACCAGAAAATATTAAAAATTTAACTCAATGTTCAAGATTATTAGATGAAATATTGAATAGAAAGCCAAATAAACATTTACCTTATGTGGGTGCTTCTGCGTTTTCACACAAAGGTGGAATGCATGTATCTGCTGTACAAAAAGATCCAAAAACTTATGAACATATTAATCCTGATGAAGTAGGTAACGCTAGAAATATTGTTGTTTCTGACCAATCAGGACAATCTAATATAATGTCTAGATTAAATGCAATTGGCATTAATATTGAAAAAAACGATCCAAAAATTAAAAAACTTCTTCATGAAGTAAAAGATAGAGAGTTCATAGGATATAGTTACGATGGCGCTGATGCATCTTTTGAACTTTTAGCTAGAAGATTGATGGGTGAAATACCAAGATATATTTCAATTAATGAATATGATGTTTCTGTTAAGAAAGATTCTACTGGAGAAGTAATATCATTTGCAAAAGCAAAACTTGAGGTGGATGGTCATGAAATTTTATGTGAAGGCGAGGGTAACGGACCTGTTAATGCTTTAGATAATGCAATTAGAAAAAATGTAAATAAACTTGAAAAATACTCAGAATACCTAAAAGATCTAAAATTAGTTGATTATAAAGTTAGAATATTAAACACAGGAACTGGAGCTGTTACTAGAGTTTCAATAGAAAGTGCAGACTCAAAACATGGTAATTGGTTTACTATTGGAGTTTCTCCAAATATTATTGATGCATCTTTTAAAGCTCTAGTTGATAGTTTAGACTACAAGCTATTTAAGGATAATGCTCCTGCAAGTACTTGATGTCATTTAAGAATATAACTTTCATTTTACACAAACCTCAATTATCAGAAAATATAGGATCCTGTGCTAGAGCTTTAAAAAACTTTAATTTTAATAATCTATCAATTGTTAATCCAAAACCCTCATTTCCAAATGATAAAATTATTGCAACATCTGTTGGGGCAAAGGATATTATTAAAAAAGCAAAAGTATATGAAAATTTAGAAACATCATTAAGTAATTTGGATATATTAGTTGCAACATCTGCAAGATTTAGAAATAAAAATATTAAACATATATCAATAACTGATCTAAATAAGATTAATTACAAAAAAAAGGTTGGTTTTCTTTTTGGATCAGAAGCATCTGGATTATCAAATAATGAAGTTAGTTATGCTGATTATACTTTACAAATTCCAAGTAATAAGAATTTTAGATCTTTAAATTTGTCTC
>CACLYQ010000016.1 GCA_902611175.1 uncultured Pelagibacteraceae bacterium | reverse complement strand
AACGGTGAACTTAAAGATTTATATACTCTTATTGATCAAGATTGTTCTATTAAAATATTTACAGCTAAAGATCCTGAGGGTTTAGAAGTCATTAGACATGACACTGCACATATAATGGCTATGGCCGTTCAAGAACTATACCCAGGCACACAGGTAACAATTGGGCCAGTTATAGAAAATGGATTTTATTATGATTTTGCAAGAAAAGAGCCTTTTACTAGCGATGATCTAAAAAAGATTGAAAAAAAAATGTCAGAGATAATAGATAAAGATGTAAAAACAAGAAAAGAAGTTTGGGAGAGAGATAAAGCAATAAGTCATTTTAAAAAAATTGGAGAAAAATACAAAGCTGAGATAATTGAGAGCATTCCTAAAAACGAAGAACTAACTGTTTATCATCATGGCGAAACATGGCATGATTTATGTAGAGGTCCACATTTAGTATCTTCTGGTAAAATAGGTAAAGCTTTTAAACTGACAAAAGTATCTGGAGCTTATTGGCGTGGTGACTCTAAAAATGAAATGCTTCAAAGAATATATGGTACTGGTTGGGCAACTCAAAAAGAATTAGACCTTTATCTTCAGAGAATTGAAGAAGCAGAAAAAAGAGATCATAGAAAAATTGGAAAAGAGATGGATTTATTTCATTTTAGAGAAGAAAGTCCTGGATCTGTATTTTGGCACCAGAAAGGATGGAATTTGTTCCAAAAATTAGTTTCATATATGAGAATGAAACAAGATCACGATGGTTACAAAGAGATAAATACACCAGAAATACTTGATAGATCTTTATGGGAAAAATCTGGCCACTGGGAAAAATTTGGAGCTAATATGTATACTTCAACTACACCAGATGAAAAAGTATTTGCAATTAAACCCATGAATTGTCCTGGGTGTGTTCAAGTATTTAATCAAGGACTTAAAAGTTATAGAGACTTACCTTTAAAGATGTCAGAATTTGGAAAAGTTCATAGATATGAGCCTTCAGGTGCATTGCATGGATTATTACGTGTAAGAGCCTTTACTCAAGATGATGCACATATTTTTTGTACAGAAGAACAAATTACTGAAGAATGTTTGAGTGTTACAAATTTAATTTTAGAAATTTATAAAGATCTTGGTTTTGAAGATGTTATTTTAAAATATTCAGATAGACCAGATTTAAGAGTTGGTGACGATAAAGTTTGGGATAAATCAGAGGCTGCGTTGTTAGAGGCAATCAAAGCGACAAAGCTAGAGTACTCAATTAATAAAGGTGAGGGCGCATTTTATGGACCAAAAATTGAATTTGTTTTAAGAGATGCAATCGGTAGAGATTGGCAGTGTGGAACCTTGCAAGTAGATTTAAATTTACCAGGTAGATTAGGAGCTTCTTTTGTTGATAAAGATGGAACTAAAAAAGTACCTGTAATGTTACACAGAGCATTATTTGGATCTTTAGAAAGGTTCATAGGTATCCTTATAGAGAATTATGCAGGCAAGCTACCATTTTGGATATCACCTTTACAGGCAGTTGTTATTCCAATCTCTAGTGATTTTGATGATTATGCTAAAAGTGTAGCCAAGGAATTAAAACGTAGTGGTTTAATTGCCGAAGTGGATCTTAAAAATCATAATTTAAATTATAAAATAAGAGATCATTCTTTAACAAAAGTACCAATGTTATTGATTTGTGGAAAAAAAGAAGTTGACACCAACAGTGTAACTATTAGAAGATTGGATTCTAATAAACAAGAAAATATGGCTTTAAAAGAATTTATAAAAAAATATTCAGATCTTAATAAAGCTCCTTCAATTTAAGTGGCAGACTTTAAACAAAACTATTTTCAGAGAAGAAATAAACACAAAGGTCCTAGATCAAATGAAAGAATAACTTCAAATGAAGTTCAAGTAATTGCAAGCGATGGAGGCAATTTAGGAATACTAAATTTAAATGAGGCTATCAATAAAGCAAAAAATGAAGGTTTAGATTTAATTGAAATTGCTCCAAATGCAAAACCGCCTGTCTGTAAAATTATGGACATGGGTAAATATAAATACGATGCACAAAAAAAAGCTAATAAGGCAAAAAAAAAACAAAAGAAAATTGAATTAAAAGAAATAAAATTAAGGCCAGTTACAGAAGTCCATGACTACACTTTCAAAATTAAAAATGCTCAAAAATTTTTGGCAAAGGGTGATAAAGTTAAATTTACAATAAGGTTTAAAGGTAGAGAGTTGCAACATTCGAACCTTGGTAATGAATTAATGGATAAAATTAAGGCAGACATGGAGACTATTGGAAGAGTAGAGCTTCAGCCAAAATTTGATGGAAAGCAAATGATTATGGTAATCCAGCCTTTATAAGCCATATTTCTAGTTGTAAATTTAATTTAATATTTGTATAACCCCGAAAATTATGCCCAAGTTAAAAACAAAAAGTTCAGCTAAAAAAAGATTTAAAATCTCAGCTAAAGGTAAGGTTATTACCCCACAGGCTGGAAAAAGACACGGCATGATTAAAAGAACAAATTCACAAATTAGAAAACAAAGAGGCACAACTGTTTTATCTAAACAGGATGGTAAAATAATAAAATCTTATATGCCTTACAGTTTAAGAGGGTAAAATGGCAAGAGTTAAAAGAGGAGTTACAAGCAGAGCTAAACACAAAAAAGTTTTAAAAGCTGTTAAAGGTCAGTGGGGAAGAAGAAAAAACACTATAAGAGTTGCAAGACAGGCAATGGAAAAAGCTATGCAGTATGCGTACAGAGATAGAAGAAATAAAAAAAGGGATTTCAAATCGCTGTGGATACAAAGAATTAATGCCGGTGTCAGATCTGAAGGTATAACATATTCAAAGTTTATAAATGGTTTAAGCAAAACAGGAATTAAATTAGATAGAAAAATTCTTGCAGAAATTGCTTACGATAACCCTGAAGCATTCAAAACTATAGTTAAAAGGGCTCAAGCAGCATTAAATTAATCAAGACTATTGTTTTTCTTCCTTTAACAAATATTCTATTAGAATGTCTGATATTAAAAAAATAAAAAATGATTATATCGATAAGCTTAATACAGAAAATAATATTGATAAAGTAAATAACATTAAATCAGAACTGTTTGGAAAAAACGGAATTATATCGAACGAATTTAAAAAATTAGGATCGGTTTCTGTTGAGGAAAGAAAAAAATTAGCGTCAGATTTAAACAATATTAAAGACGAACTTCAAAACAAAATATCAATTAAAATTCAAGAAATAGAAACTAAAGAAATTAATTTAAAGCTTGAGAAAGAAAAAATTGATGTAACTCTTCCAGAGAGAGATATTGAAATTGGTAAAATTCACCCAGTCTCTCAGGTGATAGATGAAATTTCGTCTATATTTTCTGAAATTGGATTTAGTGTTGAGGAAGGTCCAGATGTAGAAAATGAATATAATAATTTTACAGCATTAAATACACCAGATAACCATCCAGCTAGAGATATGCATGATACTTTTTATCTTGATAATAATAAGGAATTACTTTTGAGAACTCACACATCTCCAGTTCAGGTAAGAACTATGTTAAAAAGCAAACCTCCTTTTAAAATTATTGCTCCAGGAAGAACATACAGATCGGATAGTGATCAAACTCATGCTCCGATGTTTCATCAAGTTGAGGGGCTTCATATAGATAAGAATATAAATATGGGACATTTAAAAGGTTGTTTAAATTATTTTATTAAGGAGTTTTTTGAAGTTGATAAAATTAAAATGAGATTTAGACCAAGCCATTTTCCATTTACGGAACCTTCAGCAGAAGTAGATATAGGATATGAAATTAAAAATGGAAAGATAGTAATTGGTGAAGGTAATAAATGGTTAGAAATTCTAGGCTGTGGAATGGTTCATCCAAATGTTTTAAAAAATGTAAAAGTTAATCCAAGTAAATATCAAGGATATGCCTTTGGAATTGGCATAGACAGACTTGGAATGTTAAAATATGGAATTAATGATTTAAGAGCCTTTTTTGAGACAGATTATAGATGGTTAAGTCACTTTGGTTTTGATCCATTAGATGTCCCTTCAAATTATAGAGGACTAAGTAGATGAAGTTCACAGTTGACTGGTTAAAAAACCATCTTGATACAAAATTAAATAATTATCAAATAATAGATAAATTAACTAACATTGGTCTTGAAGTAGAAAGTTTTGAGAGTTCTACATCTGAATTAGATACATTTATTGTTGCAAAAATTATAAACGCCAAAACTCATCCAAATGCAGACAGATTGAAATTATGTGATGTTGATATAGGTAGCGACAAAACAATTGAAGTAGTATGTGGAGCCCCAAATGCAAAAAATGGTCTTTTGACAGTTTATGCACCTCCAGGATCGATCATTCCTAAAAATCAGATGAAATTATCTGTAAGTAAAATAAGAGGTGTAACATCATATGGAATGCTCTGTTCTGAATCCGAATTACTATTATCCAATGAAAGTGACGGAATAATAGAATTAAAAAACAATAAATATGTAAATAAAATTGGAGAAAAATATTTTAAAAATACTTCTGAAAAAGTAATAGATCTATCAGTTACGCCCAATCGACCAGATTGTTTAGGGGTAAGAGGTATTGCTAGAGATTTATCTGCTGCTGGCGCTGGTATATTAAAAATTAATAAAAAATCGAATTTAAAATATAAAGGTAATCAAAATATAAATGTAACAATAAAAAAAGAAAAAGTTCAAGGATGTACAACATTTGGAAGTTGTTTAATAAAAGGTGTAAAAAATAAAGAGAGTCCAAAATGGCTAAAAGATAAAATTAAGTCTTTAGGGCAAAAACCAATATCTGCGATAGTTGATATTACCAATTATGTGATGTTCGATTTAAATCGACCATTACACGCATATGATGCAGACAAAATAGATAATGAAATTATTGTAAGAAGTTCATCTAAAGGAGAAAGCTTCGAAGCCTTAGATAACAAAAAATATATTTTAGAAAATGATATGTGTGTTGTTTCTGACAGATCTGGAGTCCTTGGACTTGGTGGCATAATTGGTGGGACAAGATCTGGAACAGAATATTCAACTAAAAACATATTATTAGAATCGGCTTATTTTTTACCGCGTTCAATAAGAAAAACATCTAAACAATTAAATATAGATACAGATGCAAAATTTAGATTCGAAAGAGGTGTAGATCCTTTATCAATTGAAGAAGGTTTAATAAAAGCATCTGAGCTAATAAAACAAATTTGTGGAGGCGAAATAAGTAATTTAGATGTAAAAAAAATTGAAAATCATAAAAAAACAATAATTAATTTTGACCCTTCTCTTTTTGAAAAAACGACTGGATTTAATGTTGAAAACAAAGAATTAATTAAAATACTTGAAAAGCTAGGTTTTAATGTTTTAAAAAAAAAAAATTTAAAGTTAACCGTACCTTCTTGGAGACCAGACATAACTCAATCAATTGATATTGTTGAAGAAATAGTAAGAATAAAAGGCTACGAACATATTAATACTTCAGAACCTATTAAGACAAGATTAAAGCCAACGCTCAATTATTATCAGAAATTATTTCATTTTTTACAAAGATCTGTGGCATCAAAAGGTTATTTAGAAACTGTGACATGGTCATTTACTGACTCTAAAATTAATCAACTGTTTAAAGAAAAAGATGAAGAGATACCAATTGTAAATCCGATTAGTTCAGATCTAAATGTTCTAAGAAATTCTATTTTCCCAAATTTGATATTTTATTTAAAGAAAAACTTAGATAGAGGGTTTAAAGATATTTCTTTATTTGAAATTGGTCCAGCGTTTAAAGGAAAAAACCCTGGAGATCAACTGACTGTGATAGGTGCCCTAAGAGCAGGAAAGGTTTCAAGACTATCTTGGAATGACAAAGAAAGAATTGTAGATACGTTTGATGTAAAAAAAGATGTAATACAAAGTCTTTACGAAGCAGGGATTAATAAAGATGATATTATTATAGATGATAGAACTCCTTCCTACTATCACCCAGGAAAATCTGGAGCAGTATATCAAAATAAAAAAGAAAAAAATGCTATAGCATATTTTGGTGAAATACATCCTAACATAATTAAAAAATTAGATATAAAAACCGAAGGTTTGGTAATATTTGAAATTTGTCTTGATTACATAAAAGAGTCAATACAAAAAATAAAAGATTCGAAACCTGAATATAAATTTTCTGATTTCCAAAAATCAGAAAGAGATTTTGCATTTATTATTAATAAAAATTTTAAATCTCAAGAATTGGTTAATATAATTAAATCTGTTGATAACAAATTAATTAAGTCAGTAAGAGTATTTGATGTATTTGAGGGAGAAAATATACCAGAGGGAAAAAAATCTATAGCTGTTAATGTAACAATTCAGTCAGAAGAAAAAACATTAAATGAAAATGACTTGGACAACGTTAACAAATTAATTATCTCTTCAGTTGAGTCAAAGTCTGGCGCAAAAATTAGATCCTAAAAATGGGTAATACAATAGACAACATTAGGAATTTTGCAATTATAGCTCATATAGATCATGGTAAATCAACAATAGCTGACAGAATAATTCATAAATGTGGAGGTTTGAGTGAAAGAGAAATGAAATCTCAAGTGCTTGACTCTATGGATATAGAAAGAGAGAGAGGAATAACAATTAAAGCACAAACAGTTAAACTAAATTATAAAGCTAAAAACGGCAAAAATTATATTTTAAATATTATAGATACTCCAGGACATGTAGATTTTAGTTATGAAGTTAGTAGAAGCCTTTATGCGTGCGAAGGTTCAATTTTAATTGTAGATAGCACTCAAGGTGTTGAAGCTCAAACACTCGCGAATGTATACCAGGCACTTGATATAAATCATGAGATTATTCCAGTATTAAATAAAATTGATCTACCAGCATCTGATCTTGAGAGAACAAATAATCAAATTGAGGATGTGATTGGCATAGATACATCTAATTCCGTTCCGTGCTCCGGAAAAACTGGACAAGGAATAGATGAAATTCTTGAGCAAATTATCAACTCTTTGCCTGGACCTAAAGGTGAAAAAAATAGCAAATTAAAATGTTTACTAGTTGATAGCTGGTATGACACTTATCTTGGAGTAGTTATATTAGTGAGGATTATAGACGGAAAACTTAAAAAAAATATGAAAATAAAAATGATGTCTACAAATCAAGAATATTTTGTAGAAAAAGTTGGTGTTTTTACACCAAAGGCAAAAGATGTGAGTGAGCTTAATGCTGGAGAAATAGGTTTTATTACAACTGGTATTAAAATTTTATCAGAAACTAAAGTTGGGGACACTATATGCGATTCAGAAAATCCTCTCCAAGATGCATTACCAGGTTTTAAACCAAGTAAGCCGGTAGTTTTTTGTGGTTTATTTCCTGTAGACAGTTCTGAATATCAAAAGTTAAAAGATGGACTTGCTAAACTACAATTAAATGATGCAAGTTTTTCTTATGAAGCAGAGTCATCATCTGCCTTAGGACTTGGTTTTAGATGCGGATTTTTAGGTCTCTTACATCTTGAAATAATCACAGAAAGGCTTGAAAGAGAATTTGATATTAATTTATTAACTACAACACCTGGTGTTGTTTACAAAGTTCACTTAAATAATGGTGAAATTTTTGAACTTCAAAATCCCACAAATTTACCTGATCCTACTTATATAAAATTTATTGAAGAGCCATGGATTAAAGCTACAATTATCACTCCAGACCAGTATTTGGGATCAATTATTAAGTTATGTCAAAATAAAAGAGGTGTACAAACTAATTTAAGTTATTCAGGAAATCGTGCAGTAATTAATTATGAGATACCTTTAAATGAGGTCGTATTTGATTTTAATGACCGGCTTAAATCTATGACAAGCGGATATGCTAGTTTTGATTATGAAATTATTGATCATAAAGAAGGAGAACTAGTAAAAATGAATATACTTGTCAACTCAGAACCTGTTGATGCTCTTGCAATGATGATACATAAAGATTTTGCTCAAACTACAGGTAGAGAAGTATGTGAAAAATTAAAAAATTTAATTCCAAGGCACAACTTTATGATACCGATCCAAGCAGCTATTGGCGGTAAAATTATTGCTAGAGAAACTATCAAAGGTTTTAAAAAAGATGTGCTAACAAAAATTCATGGTGGTGGAGCGACAGATAGAAAAAGAAAACTGCTTGAAAAGCAAAAAAAAGGGAAAGCTAGAGCTAAGCAATTTGGAAAAGTAGAGATTCCTCAAGAAGCATTTATTGGAGTCCTCAAGATAAATAAAAATATTTGACTATGAATGAAAATCAATTCAAAGATTGCACTATTGTAATTACAACTTTTTTTGCGGGTGAAAAGCTGGAAAAATGCATAAATCAATTACCAAAAAATATAAAAAAACTTATTATAGATAATGGAAATGAAATTTCGAAAAAAAACATATTTGAAAAAAATTATAATAACCTTATTTATTATTTATCTAATGAAAACTTAGGTGTTCCAAGATCATATTCTCTTGCAGATAGTCTTGTTGATACTAAGTATATGTTTAATACACAACCCGATGTATTAATTCAAAAGAATTGTATTGAAATCTTATTAGAAAAAAAAAAATTATATGAAAATTCTGCTATATTAAGCCCAACAATATTCCATGAGGGAAAATATTTTTTAGACGGAGATTATAAGATTCTCAAAATAAAAAATAATAAACTTATTGAAACAAAAAAATTTTTTTTTAATCAAAAACTAAATAAAAAACCTGATGGCGATCTTTCTGTTGATGCAGTGACAGGTACGGCAATGTTAATTGATAGAGAAAAGCTTAAAGAAATTAATGGATGGGATACAAATATATTCAATTATTTTGAGGATATGGATTTGTGTCTCAGATTTAGACAAAAAGGATATGAAATAATAAAAATATCAAATGCATTCGTTGACCATCATGCATTTTCCTCACATGACGTAAAATTTCATAAACAGCTAGATTATTCAAGGAATTGGCATTATGCATGGTCAAATATTTATTTTTTTAAAAAAAACATTAGTAAATATAATGGATTAACTAAGGGTATTAAAATGTTTATCACTTCATTCATCAAAAGTATTGTTTATTTATTATTTAACAAAAAAAAATCTATTTCACACTTTGCAAAATCAACAGGATCTATTTACTCGATTTTAGGATTTAAATCTTCACACAGACCAAACTTAAAAAAATGAATATAATTGTTACAGGAGGATGCGGATTTATTGGTAGCGCAATTTGTCTTTATTTAAAAAATAAATATAAAAACATTAATATCTTGAGCATTGATAATCTTGCAAAAAAATATTCAAAATATAATCAAAAAATTTTAAGAAATAATAAAATATTTAATAAAATTATAGATTTAGGAAATTTTAATTCTTTAGGAAATATAAAATTTAAAGCAGACTATATAATCGATTGTTCTGCTGAACCGGCAGTCGAAATCTCTAAAAAAAAAATATCTAAAGTTATAAAAAGTAATTTAATTAGTACTTTTAATGTTTTGGAACTAGCTAAAAAAAATAAATCAAAATTAATTTTTCTATCAAGTAGTAGAATTTATCCTATAAAAACTTCGTATGAAAAATATAAAAAAAAAACAAAGACATTATTCAATGAAAATACAAATATAATTGGGCAAAAAACTATCTATGGATTTACAAAATTATCTTCAGAAATGTTAATAGAGGAATATAATTATTCTAACCAAATGGAATATATTATTAATAGATGTGGATTGATATATGGAGATGGACAATACGGAAAAGTTGAGCAAGGATTAGTAAGCTTATGGCTCTGGAAACATATTAACAAACAAAATCTTGCATATTTTGGTTATTCAGGAAATGGAGAGCAAATTAGAGATGCATTATACATTTCTGACCTTTGTGATTTAATATATCTACAAATAAAAAACTTCAAAAAAAGAAAAAATAAAACATATTGTGTTGGAGGAGGAATTAAAAATAAGTTTTCACTTTCAGAATTAACATCTATGTGCAAATTAATAACAAAAAATAAATTAAAGATAAAAAAAATAAAGAAAACATCTATATATGATATTCCTTATTATGTAACTGATTTAAGACTGGTAGAAAAAAATTTTAGATGGAAACCAAAAGTCCCGATTAAAATAGGTATAAAAAAGACTTATAAGTGGATGATGAAAAATAAGCATCAAATAAGAAAATTTTTCTAATGAAATATGTAATTGTTACTGGATCATCTGGATTAGTTGGATCAGAAGCTGTTTCTTACTTTCATAAAAAAAATTTTAAAGTAATTGGTATAGATAATGATTATCGTTCATATTTTTTTGGCAAGTTATCCAGTACAAATAAAATGACTATATTTCAAAAAAAAAATTTTAAAAATTTTATACATTATCCAGTGGATATAAGAAATTATAAAAAACTAGAAAAAATTTTTTTAAAACAAAAAAAAAAAATTAAATGTATTATTCATACAGCCGCACAACCCTCTCACGACTGGGCAGCATCTGAGCCTTTTACAGATTTTGATATAAATGCAAAGGGAACTTTGAACTTATTAGAATTAACTAGAAAATATTCCAAAGACGCTGTGTTTATATATGTTTCAACAAACAAAGTTTATGGTGATACACCAAACCATCTTCGCATTTTAGAAAAAAAAACAAGGTATGAAATTGCTAATAAAAATAAATTTAAAAAAGGAATTAGTGAAAGTATGAATATCGATAAATCGGTACATAGTTTATTTGGTGTATCAAAACTTTCGGGAGACTTGTTAGCCCAAGAGTATGGAAAATATTTTGATCTTAAAACTGGTATTTTTAGACTGGGTTGCATAACCGGATCCAATCATGCAGGTGCTGAGTTACACGGGTTTCTCAGCTATTTATTTAAATGTATTTATTATAATAAACCATACACAGTATATGGTTATAAAGGCAAACAGGTAAGAGATAATATTCACTCAAAAGACTTAATTAATTGCTTTTATAACTTTTATAAAAAACCAAGAAATGGTGAAGTTTATAATATAGGCGGAGGAAGAAAAAATTCATGTTCAGTCTTAGAAGCAATTAAAATTATTGAGAAAATAACAAAAAAAAAACTAAAATATAAAATTGTTAATAATAATAGAATTGGAGATCATATTTGGTATATAACTAATAATTCAAAATTTATAAAAGACTATCCCAACTGGAAAATAAAAATAAGCTTATCACAAATATTTTTAGAAATGCTCCAACAATGCAAAAAAAATAAAATAATCTAGGAGAGGTGGCCGAGTGGTTTAAGGCGCACGCTTGGAAAGCGTGTATAGGGGAAACTCTATCATGGGTTCGAATCCCATTCTCTCCGCCATATTTATGTTTGAAAATTGATCTTTTTGACAGATTTTCTAAAATTAGAAAAAAAATCTAAAAAACATTAAATAAACGTTGAAATTCAATACTAATTTAAGCATTTAATTTTAAGTGATTTTAAAATTTTTTGTAAAAATGTTATAAAATTTTTTTCCAGTTTAAAAATTTAATGACTAAAAATAACTCAAATAATTACCAGGCCGATTCAATAAAGGTACTGAAAGGTCTAGAAGCAGTAAGAAAAAGACCAGGCATGTACATTGGTGATACAGATGACGGGACTGGATTGCATCATATGGTTTACGAAGTTGTAGATAATTCTATTGATGAAGCTCTAGCGGGTTTTTGTAAAAAAATTGAAATAAGTATAAACGATGATAACTCTGTAACAGTAATTGATGATGGCAGAGGAATTCCTGTTGATATTCATAAGGGCGAAAAAAAATCCGCTGCCGAAGTTATAATGACCCAACTTCATGCTGGTGGTAAATTTGATCATAATTCTTATAAAGTTTCTGGAGGACTACACGGAGTAGGGGTTTCAGTTGTTAATGCTCTTTCTGAGAGATTAAAACTTACAATTAATAGAGATAATAAAAAATATTATATAGAATTTAAAAATGGAGACGCTAAAATTTCTTTAAAACAAGTTGGAAAATCAAAAACCAGTGGAACCGAAATTAATTTTGTTCCATCCAAAGATATATTTTCATCCATTAAATTTAGTTTTTCTATTTTAGAAAAAAGGATGAGAGAGTTAGCTTTTTTAAATAAGGGCATAAAAATAGTTTTAAGTGATTTAAGACAAAAAAAACCAAAAACATTAGAGTTTAAATTTGAAGGAGGTATCAGTGAATTTGTACAATTCATTGATGAAAAAAAAGAAAGTTTAAAAAACAAAAATGAAAATGATCTTTTTAAAAGACCCATATATATTGAAGGTTTAAAAAATAATATTGATGTTCAATGCTCCCTTAAGTGGAATGCAGGGTATAGTGAAGATGTATTACCTTATACTAATAACATTTATCAAAAAGATGGAGGAACACATCTTCTTGGATTTCGAAGTGCATTAACAAGAGTAATAAATAAATATGCAAATGAACAAAACTTATTAAAAAAAAATAAAGTTTCTTTATCAGGCGATGATGTTAAAGAGGGATTAACTTCAGTCCTTTCTATTAAAATTCCTGACCCAAAATTTTCATCTCAAACAAAAGATAAATTAGTCTCATCAGAAGTTAGAAATATTGTTGAAACTATCATTAATGAGAAGTTGTCTATTTGGTTTGATCAAAATCCATCAATTTCAAAAATTGTCTTAACTAAAATTATCCAGGCTGCTGTAGCAAGAGATGTTGCTAGAAAGGCAAGAGAAAATGTAAGAAGAAAAGGAGCTTTAGAATTGACAGGATTGCCCGGAAAATTAGCCGATTGTCAAAATTCAAAGCAAGAAGGTACCGAACTATTTATAGTTGAGGGTGACTCAGCTGGTGGCTCGGCCAAACAAGGCAGAAACCGTGAAAATCAAGCAGTTTTGCCACTTAGAGGAAAAATATTAAATACTTTTACAGATTTAAATGGATCAAAAAAGAATGGAAATGCCAATGATTTAAGAACTAAAAGCTTATCAAAGATGATTTCATCAAATGAAATAGTTACATTGATAAACGCTCTCGGTCTTGATCCAAAAAATGAGGACATAGATCTTAAAGATTTAAGATATGGGAAAATAATAATAATGACAGATGCTGATGTTGACGGCTCACATATAAGAGCATTGCTATTAACTTTTTTTAATAATAAGCCATTTGATAAATTAATTGAGTTTGGACATGTTTATCTTGCTCAGCCACCTTTATTCAAAATTAGCAAAGGAACTAAAAGCATATACATCAAAGATGAAAACGAACTTGAAAGTTATTTAATAAAAAATTCAAAAAATATTAAGAAATATAAAAAGAATTCTAAAGAATTTAATAATGTTCTCCAAATTGAAAAGTCTAAACTAAACATTCAAAGATTTAAAGGACTTGGTGAAATGAATCCTGATGAATTGTGGAATACAACTTTAAATCCTGAAACAAGAAATTTGCTGCAGGTTCAATATTCAAAGAATAGTAAAAAAGATCAAGATTTGATACAAACCTTAATGGGTAACGATGTTTCTTCAAGAAAAGATTTTATTGTTGAAAACGCAATAAATGTTTCAAACTTAGATATTTAGATGGATTTAAAACAATCTGTCAAAGCAGAATCTTTAAATAAGTCTACTTATATTAATTTAAGATGGATTGGAATTTTAGGCCAATTTATAACTATAAACACAGTAAAATTTATTTTTGGTTTTGAGTTTAACTTTATTTTATCTAATCTTATAATTTTTGTTGGAGCTTTAAGTAATTTCCACTTAATGTTTTTTTATAAAAAACCAATACTTTCTAATGTAACCTCTTTTAATTTTTTATCTTTAGATATTCTTCAATTGAGTGCTTTACTTTACTTGTCCGGGGGTATTTTAAATCCGTTTTCAATATTTCTTTTGATACCAAGCATATTCGCTGCATCTAATCTAAATATCAGAACAAATATTGCTTTAATTTTAATTACTCTAGTATCGATTATATTTTTAACATTCTATCATTATGAACTGCCAAAACCATTGGATGAATATAGTATTAGCTTGTATTATTACTATGCAATTCCTCTAGCATTGATAATTGCATTATTTTTTTTGAATTACTTTGCATTTATTTTTGGACAGGAAACAAACCTTAGAAAAGATGCATTAGATAAGATTCAAGAGGTAATTTCTAAAGAACATGAGCTTGTTTCACTTGGGGGACAAGCCGCAGCCGCAGCTCATTCATTTGGCACTCCTTTGTCTACTATTAAAATTATTTCTCACGATCTCTTTGATCAATTTAAAGACAATAATGATGTAAAAAAAGATCTCGAACTATTAATTAGTCAAGTTAACAGGTGTAATGATATTTTAAAAAAACTAACATTAAATCCTACTATAGAAGATGATTTTATTGATAAAAATAAAACACTTTACGATTATATTAGTGAAATAGTAAATTCATTTAAGGAAATTTCGAGTAAGAATTTCAACATTGATAAAGAGCAAGATTCTAACTCATTTGAAATACTTAAATCTGTTGAAATTGTCTATGGTTTGAGAAATTTTATTGGAAATGCTAATAAATTTTCAAATGAAAATATTTATATAGCTATTAAAAGCGATAGTCAGAAGACTGAGATAACAATAGAGGACGATGGACCTGGTATACCAAAAGATATACTTAATAAGATTGGAGAACCTTATATTAAGACACTTAAACCTAAAGATAATAAAAAAACTGGACTAGGTTTAGGAATTTTTATAGGCAAAACATTATTAGAAAAAAATTCTGCCACAATAACTGTTAGAAATTCAGAAACTAGAGGTGGAGCCGAAGTAAAAATAGAGTGGGAAAATAAAAATTTAAAAAAATTAGTGTAATTTTTTATTATTTTCAAACAAACCACTGAGCTGACCAATCATTACATCCCCAAGCTCCTGAACATCAGCAATTTTTATGGCTTTTTTGTAATATCTCGAAACATCATGCCCTATTCCTATTGCAAGAATTTCGATATCACTTTTGTTTTCTATTAATTTTACAGTTTGTTTTAGATGTTTTTCCAAAAAATCACCTGCGTTAACAGATAGTGTTGAGTCATCAACTGGAGCTCCATCTGAAATAACCATAAGAATTTTTCTTTCTTCTTTTCTTTTCTTAAGTCTATTGAAAGCCCAAGTAATAGCTTCACCATCAATATTTTCTTTAAGTAAACCCTCTTTTAACATTAAACCTAAATTTTTTTTTGATTGTCTCCAATGAGTATCAGCAGATTTATAAATTATGTGTCTTAAATCATTCAAACGTCCTGGATTTTTCAATTTTCCAAGTTTATTCCACTTTTCTCTACTCTTACCGCCCTTCCAATTTTTTGTTGTGAAACCAAGAATTTCTACTTTAACCGAACACCTTTCTAAAGTTCTAGATAATATATCAGCACAAAGAGCTGCAATAGTAATTGGCCTTCCTCTCATTGATCCAGAATTATCTATGAGTAAAGTCACAACTGTATCTTTAAACTCTAAATCTTTCTCTTTTTTAAAAGAAAGAGAATTATATGGATCAATTATTATTCTTGGTAACTTTGAACTATCTAACAAACCTTCTTCAAGATCAAATTCCCAAGATCTATTTTGTTTTGCAAGTAGCTGTCTTTGCAATTTATTTGCAAGTTTTGTGATTATGTCTTGGAAACTAGTTAGTTGTTGATCTAAATTCTTTCTTAATTTAGAAATTTCTTCAGAGTTTTCCAATGTCTCTGCTTTTGCTATCTCATCAAATTCTGAAGTGTATATTTTATACTCTTTATTACCTATTCCTAAGTTTTTTTTCTGAACAATATTTTCTATTTCATTATTTTCAGCATCATCATTTCCTAGTTGTTCATCAAGTCTAAATTCATTCATTTCGTCAGAACTATCAACTCCTTCATTGATACTATCTTCCTCTTCTCTTTCTTCAGAATCTCCACTATCTGTTTTTTGATCATCTTTTGAATTTTTATTATCTTGTGCATCCTCTTTCTGTTCTTCCTTTTTATTTTCTTCCTCAGATTCAAAAATCTCCATATTCTGAAGGATTTCTGATATTTTGGAATTGTATATATCTTGATTCTCTGCATTTTTTTTTAAAAAGTCTATGTGTTGATCTAAAGATTTTTCAAAATCATCTTTCCAGTATGATAAAATTTTTTTAGCACTTTCAGATAAACTTATATTCATTAGTTTATTAAGCATGTAATATTCAAAAGCTTCAGAAACATTAGTCTCTTCTTTCTTTTTTATATTTTCAGATTTTGCCATCTCGACTTTATATTTATATTTGGTCATTAAATTTTTAGAAATTCCCGTCATCATTTGTGACCCTAAAAGTTCATATCTTATTTTTTCAGAAATTTTATAAAGTGTATGACAAGTAGGTGTTTTTGGAATATTCTGCTCTAAAGTAGAATTATCAGAAAATTTTCTTTTTAGTGCCTCTGAATCTGCCTCAGCTCTTAATTTAATAAAATTTTCTTTATCTTTTAAATTATCAAATTTAGAAATATTAAATTCTTTTAAATTTTTTTTGTCTTTTGATGGATATGTTTCATTTGAAATGGCTTTAATTGTTGAGTTTAAAGCTTGTTTAAATTGCTCTTTTATAAGATCATCTTTGTTCATTAAACCTGAATATTTATCATCGACTCTGGTAATTCTTCACCAAAACATCTTTGATAGTATTCTGCGATTGTATTCTTTTCTACATCATCACATTTATTTAAAAAGGTAACTCTGAATGCATAGCCCACGTCTTTAAATATTTCAGAATTTTCTGCCCAATGTAGTACTGTCCTAGGACTCATAACAGTTGAAATATCCCCAGCCATAAAGCCTTTTCTTGTTAGTGTTGCAACTTTTATCATGTTTGCAACTCTCTCTTTACCTTTACTATTATCTAGAGATTTATTTTTTCCTAAAATAATTTCCATTTCTTTTTCCAAAGCTAAATAATTTAATGTTGTAACGATGTTCCATCTATCCATTTGCCCCTGGTTTATTTGTTGTGTTCCGTGATAGAGACCAGTTGTATCTCCTAAACCAACTGTATTTGAAGTTGCAAATAATCTAAAATATTTATTTTGTTTAATAACCTTATTTTTATCCAATAAAGTAAAATTTCCCTCAGCTTCTAAAACTCTTTGAATTACGAACATTACATCTGGTCTACCAGCATCATATTCATCAAATACTAAAGCTACTGGATTTTGTATTGACCAAGGAAGAATTCCCTCCTTGAATTCTGTAACCTGTTTTCCATCTTTGATTACAATTGAGTCTTTACCAATTAAATCTATTCTACTAACATGGCTATCTAAATTTATTCTTATACAAGGCCAGTTCAATCTAGCTGCAATTTGTTCTATATGTGTTGATTTACCAGTTCCGTGATAACCTTGTACCAAAACTCTTTTATTAAACGAAAATCCAGAGAGTATCGCTAAAGTTGTGTCTTTATCAAATTTATAAGTTTTATCTATTTCTGGTACGTAATCAGTTTTTTTTGAAAATGCATCAACTTCCATATCAGAGTCTATCCCGAATGTTTGTTTGATCGATAATTTAATATCTGGCGTCTGTTCAATATTTGTTGTCAATTCTATCCTTATAAGTATTTTTTAGTTGGGTGTAAGCTAAAGTTATTACTTTAAGCTTATCTTCAAATTTTTTATTGCCAGCATTCATATCAGGGTGAAATTTTTTCACAAGTCTTTTGAATTTTTCCTGTATTTTAGCCCATTTTAAACCAACTTCTACATCCAAAATTTCAAAAGCTTTAAGATCATTGCTGTCAAACTTAAACTTATTCATATGATTTAAATTACTCATATCTTTAAATTTTCCAACCTCATCTTTTAAAGTATTATTCCATAATATTTTGAAAAAATTATCTGAGGAACTGAAACTCTGAGTTGGCTTATGCCATGTCATATCAGACTTTAAAAAGTCAATTATTTGATTATCGCTCATACCTGAAAAATAATTCCAGCTTTTATTAAATTCTCTTACATGCATAAGACAAAGAAGCCTATATTCTTTGCTATTATCCTTTTCTTTTGGAGCCTTATAAAGCCCTTCTTCATTACAATTATCCCATTCACAAATATTTTTCATATTATATATTATCAAGTTTAATGGATATTAATCAACTTTCAAAAAAAATTGAAAATAAACTTTTGAGAGATAGTTCTATAAAAGACGTAAAAATAATTGACAACACTCATAAGCACTTAAAACACAATTCACATCAGAAAGGCAAATTTCATATTAAATTAGAAATAAATTCTGACGTATTAAAAAAAACGAATAGAATTCAGTCTAATAAAGTAATTTACAAAATTTTAAGTGAAGAATTGAGAACTGATATTCATTCTTTACAAATAAGCTTTATTTAATTCTTTTAATAAAAATTCTTCCAATTCACCAGATTTAGCCTGATAATTTAGGTTTAATTTACCAAAATTCTTTATTAATATTAAATTTATACTATCTGATTTATTTTTTTTATCACTTTTCATAAAATTTATAATTGAGGTAATTTTTCTTTTATTAAAAAGGTCTTGATACTTATTTTTAATTTCAATCTTTTTAATATGATTATTTATTAAATCTGAGTTTACATTTGAAATAATTTTTTTTTCTTTACTAAAATTTACAGCATTCATTAAACCAAATATGACAGCTTCTCCATGATTTAATTTTTTTGAGTAACCAAGAGTAGCCTCGTATGCATGAGCAAAGGTATGGCCAAGATTTAAAGATTTTCTTAAATTTTTTTCTTTTTCATCTTTTTCAATAATTCTTTTTTTTAATAAACAGCTATTTAAAATTGCATTAATTATAAAATTTCCTTCTAGATTTAAAATCTTATTAAAATTTTTATCTAAAAAAATAAAATTTTTTTTGTTATCAATTAAACTACTTTTTAATATTTCAGCATATCCACATATAATTTCTCTTTTGGGTAGAGCACGCAGTAATTTAGTATCTGAAATTACTAAATCTGGCTGATAAAAACTTCCTACAAGATTTTTTCCAAATTTATTATTAATACCTGTTTTTCCACCTATTGAGGAGTCAACCTGAGCTAATAAAGTTGAGGGCATATTAATAAATTTTATTCCTCTTTTATATGTGCTGGCTGCATATCCAACTACATCCCCTGTAATTCCTCCACCAAATGAAATTATACAGTCCTCTCTATAAAAATTATTTTTAAATAAAACATTATGTATTTTATCGACACTTAAGTAACTTTTATTTTTTTCATTTGCATTAAAATTTAAAGTGTAAATTTTTTGATTTTTTAAATTTTTTAAAAGTAATGTTCTAAATTTTTTTGGTATCTTATTGTCAATTACGATCAAACATTTTGAAAAAAATAATTTATTTTTTTTTAAAATATTTTTTAACTTTGGGATTAGATTGGTACCAATATGAACTTCGTAATTTTTACTTTTAGTTTTAACCTTTATTATTTTTGATTTCATATTTTTTTATAATTTTATTTGCTATCTCATTTTTATTTAGCTGATCACAATTAATTGTGAAGTCTGCCAAACTA
>CACLYQ010000015.1 GCA_902611175.1 uncultured Pelagibacteraceae bacterium | reverse complement strand
CAGAAGTTCCTTTAGTTGCAGAAAGTGTAAATCCAAGTTTTATCAATCTTTGAGCAATACCTATTATTTCTTGTTTGTGAGAATCTTTTACTGATAAAAATGCCATTCCTTTGGTTGGTAAAGAATTTGAAGCTGCTATCTGACTTTTAGCAACAGCCATTCCAAAATCATCATCAAAACCCATTACCTCACCAGTAGACTTCATTTCAGGACCAAGCAATAAATCACTATCTGGAAATTTGTTAAATGGAAATACAGCTTCTTTAACAGCAAATTTTTTATTGGTTTTATATTTTAATTTATATTTACTTAACTTTTCTCCAGACATTATTCTTGATGCAATTTTTGCAAGCGGAATGCCATTTGCTTTTGAAACAAAGGGAACAGTTCTGCTTGCTCTAGGATTAACTTCAATGACAAAAATTTCATCATTTTTAATTGCGAATTGAATATTTAAAAATCCTTTAACTTTTAAAGCCAGAGCTAATTTTCTCGTTTGTATTTTAAGTTCTCTTAAAAGATTTGCCTTTATTGATACTGGTGGCAAGCAGCAAGCAGAGTCCCCAGAATGAATTCCTGCTTCTTCGATGTGTTGCAGTATCCCAGCTACATAAACATCTTTTTCATCAGAAATTGCATCTACATCTACTTCCATTGCGTTATCGATAAATTTATCAATTAAGATTGGATTTTGTTCTGATGCTTTGAAGGCCTCATTGATAAATTGTTTCAATTGACTTTTATCATGAACAATCTCCATAGCTCTTCCTCCTAAAACATAAGAAGGTCTTACAACGACTGGTAATCCAATCTTTTCAGCAACATTCATAGCTTGATCAAACTTGTAGGCTATTCCACTTTCTGCTTGTTTTAATTTAAGTTTTATTAACAACTCTCTGAATCTGTCTCTATCTTCCGCAAGATCAATCGATTTATATTGTGTCCCTAAAATAGGTAATTTATTTTCATCTAAAAATTTAGCTAATTTGATAGGAGTTTGGCCTCCAAATTGTGCAATAACGCCAATTAGATTTCCTTTTGATTTTTCTTTTAAAATTATATTCTCAACATACTCTTCAATTAAAGGCTCAAAGTACAATCTATCGCTTGTATCATAATCTGTAGAAACAGTTTCCGGGTTACAATTTATCATTATTGTTTCAAAACCTGCTTCTTTTAGAGAAAAGCTAGCCTGACAACAGCAATAATCAAACTCTATACCTTGGCCAATCCTATTTGGTCCTCCACCTAAAATAATTATTTTCTTTTTATTACTTGGATCAGCCTCACACTCTGTTTTAATAGAGAAATTTCTTTGATACGTAGAATACATATAAGGTGTGTAAGATTTGAATTCAGCAGCACAGGTATCAACTTTCTTGAAAACAGGCATTACTTTTAAACCTTTTCTTCTTGATTTGACAATCGCTTCTTTTTGACTGGTTAATTGAGATATCTTTTTGTCAGAAAAACCTATTGATTTTATTCTATTAAATTCCTCAAACGTTTTGGGCAATCCTTTTGAATTTAATTTTTTTTCTTCATCAACTATTTCCTTAATTTGATTTAAAAACCATGGATCTACTTTTGATAATTTATAAATTTCATCTATAGAAATTTTTTTTCTAAAAGCTTCAGCAATTAATAGTAATTTATTTGGAATATTAATTTTTAAATTTTTTAGGATTTCTTTTTTTGAATATTTAAAAATATTATCTAATCCTGATAAACCAGTTTCAAGCGAAACCAGGGCTTTTTGAAAAGACTCTTTAAAATTTCTTCCTATCGCCATTGCTTCACCAACTGATCTCATGGATGTCCCCAAAATTGCCTCTGTGTCTGAAAATTTTTCAAAAGTAAATCTTGGAATTTTTGTTACAACATAATCAATTGTTGGTTCAAAAGAAGCTGGTGTTACTTTTGTTATTTCATTTTGTAATTCATCTAGAGTGTAACCAACTGCTAATTTTGCAGCTACTTTTGCTATTGGGAAGCCTGTTGCTTTTGAAGCTAATGCAGATGATCTTGAAACTCTTGGGTTCATCTCAATAATTACCATTCTTCCATTTTTTGGATTTATGGCGAATTGAACATTTGAACCTCCCGTTTCAACACCTATTTTTCTTAAGCATGCAATAGATGCATTTCTCATTACTTGATACTCTTTATCTGTCAATGTTAATGCTGGAGCTATTGTGACAGAATCACCAGTATGAGTACCCATTGGATCAACATTTTCTATTGAACAAATAATTATACAATTATCATTTCTATCTCTGACAACCTCCATCTCAAATTCTTTCCATCCATCTAAACATTCTTCAACTAAAACCTGATTTTGAGGAGACTCGTTCATTCCTTCTTTAATAATTTTAAAAAAATCCTTTGTTGTTCTCGCAATACCCCCACCCAATCCTCCCAAAGTAAAAGAAGGTCTAATAATTGCAGGTAATCCTATTTTATTTAAACATTTTTTCGCATTTGAAAATTTATTAAGAACTTCTGATTTTGGTAAATCAATACCAATATCAAACATATTCTTTCTAAATTTTTTTCTATCTTCAGCATTCGCTATTGCCTTCGAGTTTGCTCCAATAAGTTCAATTTTATACTTTTTAAGCAAACCAATTTTTTCTGCATTAATTGCAAGATTTAATGCTGTTTGACCACCCATTGTAGGCAGAATAGCATCAGGCCTTTCTTTTTTGATTACTTCTTCAAGTACTTCCAGTGATATTGGCTCAATATAAGTTTTATCAGCAACACCAGGATCAGTCATTATAGTGGCAGGATTTGAATTGATTAAGATTACTTTATAACCTTCATCTTTCAATGCTTTGCATGCCTGTGTACCAGAATAATCAAATTCACAAGCTTGACCAATAATAATTGGACCTGCTCCAATAACTAAAATTTTTTTAATGTCTTTTCTTTTTGGCATATTTTTTTATGTCTTTAATAAAATTGCTAAATAAATATTTACTATCTTGTGGTCCAGGATTTGCTTCAGGATGATATTGGACTGAGAAAACTGGTTTATTTTTTAATCTTATTCCTTCAATAGAATTGTCGAATAATGATAGATGAGTTATTTCTGTATTTTTTTTTAAACTTTCTTTAATAACCTCAAATCCATGATTTTGACTTGTAATTTCAACTTTTCTTGTAATCAAATTTTTGACCGGATGATTTGCACCCCTGTGCCCTAATTTCATCTTTTTGGTTTTTGCATCTAAAGCCAAAGCTAATATTTGGTGACCCAAGCATATCCCAAATAATGGAATATTTTTTCTTATTAAATTTTTTACAACTTTAATCGCATACTTTCCTGTTGCGGCTGGATCACCAGGACCATTTGACAAAAATACTCCGTGAGGCTTAAGATTAAGTATATTATTTACATTTTCTTTGCAGGAAACAACTTTAACTTCGCAATCGAAATCAGAAAAATACCTAAGTATATTTTTTTTAATACCAAAATCTATCGCAACAACCCTAAATTTTTTCTTTTTATTTTTTTCATAACCCTTATTTTTTTTCCAAGTTTTATATCCTTTCCAAATATAAGTTTTATTAGTTGTGACCTCTTGAGCCAGGTCCATTCCGTTTAAACCAGGCCATTTAATTGATTTATTTATTAGTTTATTGATATTAAATTTACCATTTTTATTGTTTGATATAGTTCCTTTTGGAGCACCTTTATCTCTTATAAAATTTGTTAAACCTCTTGTATCAAGACCAGTTATGCCTACTATTTTATTTTTCTTAAGCCATTTATCTAAATTCTGAAGAGACCTATAATTAGATGGACTAGTTATTTCTGAATTAAAAATAACTCCTCTCGTCCATATTTTATCAGACTCTATATCTTCATTGTTAGCTCCAACATTACCAATATGAGGAAATGTAAAATTTATAATTTGTCCCGCATAAGATGGGTCAGATATGATTTCTTGATAACCAGTTAATGACGTATTAAAACATACTTCACCAGTTGCTTCTCCTTTATACCCCAGCCCAATTCCCTTAAAGACTGATTTATTTTCGAGAACTAAAATAGCTGTGTTAAAATTTGAGAGATGTGATGTTTTGTTTTTTCGTTTTAAAGTCAATTACAACTCATGAGTTAAAGGTTAATACAATAAAACGTATTTATCCGCAACAGATCTATAATAATTTTTTAAAAATACAATTTTTTCTTTTGAACAATTTCGTCTATGAAGTACATTCTAGTATGCCCCTAAGAGATAAAATAGATAGCGATTACAAAAATGCTTTAAAATCCAAAGATAAAAATAAGATATCAACTTACAGGTTAATTTTATCTGGAGTTAAGGACTTAGATATTAATAATAGGTCTGGTCCAAATAAAAAGGAAACAGACGATGAGGATATAAAAAAACTTTTAAAAAAAATGGTGAAACAAAGGTCCGAATCAATTGAAATATACAAAAAAAATAACAGATCAGATTTACTAGAAATTGAACAAGGAGAGCTTGATGTTTTATCCGAGTATTTACCTAAGCAATTATCTGAGGCAGATACAAAAAAGATATGTGAAGAAATTATAAAAAGTTCTGGAGCCTCTTCAATTAAGGATATGGGTAAAGTCATGGGTGAATTGAAAAAAAATCATGCTGATACAATTGATTTTTCTAAGGCAGGTCAGATTATTAAAAATTTACTTAATAGCTAATGAAGTATCCAAAAGAATATTTAGACGAAATTAAAACTAGATTAAAAGTTTCAACAGTTGTCTCAAAAACTGTTAAACTTAAAAAAAGAGGTAAGGAGTTTGTTGGTTTATCTCCATTTAAAACTGAAAAAACCCCATCATTTACAGTCAACGATGAAAAAGAATTTTACCATTGTTTTAGCACAAGTGAGCATGGAAATATATTTGACTTTGTTATGAAAACTCAAAACCTTAGATTTGGTGAAGCAGTCAAAATGCTTTCAAATCTTGCAGGGATGCAACCTTATACATTTTCTAAACAAGATGAGGAACGAGAAAATAAATGGAAATTATACAAATCTATATGCAAAGATTTTTCTGAATTTTACAAAAACGAATTGTTAAAAAATGAGAAATCAGTTAAAGCTAAGAATTATCTTAAAAATAGAGGGCTTACCGTTGAAGAGGTGAATAATTTTAGTCTTGGTTTTGTAACTACAGATATAGATTTCTATGAAAAATTAAAAAAAGATTACGATGAAGATATAATAAATGAAACAGGGCTTTTCTACTTTGATGAAAAGAAAAAAAAATATATTTCAAGATTTAGAAATAGAGTAATTTTTCCAATAAATAATATTTCTGGCAATATAATTGGTTTTGGTGGAAGAATTATTGATGATAATAAGAATTTAGCAAAATATATCAATTCACCAGAAACTATTTTTTTTAAGAAAGGCTCAAATTTGTATAATCTTGATAAGGCAAGAAAGTTGTCAAATAAAATTGACAATGTTTTTCTTGTAGAGGGATACATGGACGTTATCGGTTTATCAAAAAATGCCATAGAAAATTCAGTTGCAAATCTAGGTACAGCTTTAACAAATAAACAAATACAAATCCTTAATCAATTTTTCAATCACATAATTATATGTTTTGATGGAGATAAAAGTGGATACAATGCTGCTTTGAGAGCAGCTGAAAATATAATTATTGAACTTCAGCCTGAAAAAAAACTTTCCATTTTACTTTTAGAAAATAATCTAGATCCAGATAGTTACGTAAATAAATTTGGGAAAGATAAATTTTTAGAAATGGCAAATCAAAAATTGATACCTATTCATAAATTTATTTTTGAACATTACTTGCAACAAACCAATGATAATCCAAGCTCAAAAGCTATATTTGAAAAACGATTAAGAGAACTTTCTTCAAATATTAAAGACAGTTTTGTTAAAAAATATACATTAGAATATTTTCTCGAAAAAATTTCTCAATTAACTCCGAATATAAATTCAAAATTCTCAAATAATTTTAAAATATTTCCAAAATCTTTGGCTAAAACTAAAATTTATTATAACGAAACCAAATCACTTAAATCTTATGAGATTAAAGAATTTTCTTTTTTATATATCCTGCTAACTAAACCAAAATTAATTCAAGAAAATTTATATTTAATTGATAACGTAAAGTTATATAGTGAAGAAAATAAACAACTGTTTGATGAAATAATTGATCAAACACAAAATTTAACAAATCTTGATATGAAAAAATTAAGGGTAGATAAAAATTTAATTAATAGAGTTATGAATTATGCATCAGTGAAGCATATTATTTTAAAAAACTTAGAGAATGATTCAAAGATTTTAGAATTATTCGCTGAAATAATTCAAGATTTAAAAAATTATGAATTAGAACAAAGAATTGCTGATCTAGAATCAAAGTTCTCAAAGGATATGAGCGAGACTACTTTTAATGAGATAAAAGAGTTGAAAAAACTGCAAAAAATCAACTAAAAATAAAAAAAATCACATAGATTTTTTTTTAATTGCTATTATATAAGTCCTTCAAACTTTTTATTGTGGAAAGAATAATTACAAAATCATTTGCTAGATTAATGGGTAGAGGTATCCATCGTGGTTTTATTACTCACGAGGAATTAAATAAATCTTTAGGTAAAAGAAATCTTTCTCAAGAAAATCTTGCTCAAGCATTTATTCATATTTTAGATGAAAGTATAGTTTTAGTTGAGAAAAAATCTGATTATAAAATTTTACGAAAAAAAGACTCTTCATCTAAGGAAGAGGGCAAAACGATAGAGAAAAGCGACGATCCTATAAGAATGTACTTAAGAGAAATGGGTGGCGTTGAATTACTTTCAAGAGAAGGAGAGATAGCAATCGCAAAAAGAATAGAGGCTGGTAAAGATGTAATGTTAAACGCTCTTTCACAAAGTCCATTAACAGCACAACAATTTTTTGAATGGAATTCTAAATTACAAAATGATGAAATACTTGTAAGAGAAATTATTGATATAGATACAAACTATATGGAAGACGATGAAAATAATAACTCTAAGCAAAAAAAATCTGATGAAGAAGATGTAAATAATAATGAAGATGATGAATTTAATCCAACACTTGCAGCAATGGAGACAGAGATTAAACCTAAGGTGCTAAAAACCATTCATGATCTGACAAAAGACTATAATAAACTTATAAAATACCAAAAAGAAAAATTAGAATGTGTTTTAAATTCTAAAAAGCTATCTAGCTCAAAAGAACAAAATTATAAAAAGATTGTTGAAGACATAATAGAGAATATTAAATCTTTGCAATTATCACCCTCTGTTTTAGAGGAATTGGTTCAAAAACACTATTCAGAAAATAAAAAAATAATATCCTTAGAAGGAAACTTGTTAAGACTCGCATTAAATTCCAGGATTTCTAGGGATGAATTTATTAAATTCTATATTGGGAATGAGATAAATCCAAACCTGAAAAATTTTTTAGATACTAATGATGTATGGAAAAAATTTTTTCAAAAAAATAAAAATGAATTTAAAAATATAAGAGAAAGATTAGTTGAAATAAGCAATAAATTGGGAATCTCAGTAACTGAATTTAAAAAGCTTGTAAGCAGAGTACAAAAGGGAGAAAAAGAATCAAGAATTGCTAAAAAAGAGATGGTAGAGGCAAATCTTAGATTAGTCATATCTATCGCAAAAAAATATACGAATAGGGGTCTGCAATTTTTAGATTTAATTCAAGAAGGCAACATTGGTCTTATGAAGGCTGTAGATAAATTTGAGTATAGAAGAGGTTATAAATTTTCAACTTATGCAACTTGGTGGATTAGACAAGCAATTACAAGATCTATAGCAGATCAAGCTAGAACAATAAGAATACCAGTTCATATGATTGAAACAATAAATAAAATAGTTAGAACACAAAGGTTAATATTAAGTGAATTTGGGCGTGAAGCAACCCCAGAAGAATTAGCTAAAAAATTAAGAATGCCTTTAGAAAAAGTAAGAAAAGTTTTAAAAATTTCTAAGGAACCAGTTTCTTTGGAAAAACCGGTAGGAGACGAGGAAGATAGTAGCTTGGGAGATTTTATAGAAGATACAAAAGCATTAGCACCTTTGGAACAAGCAATTAAGTCTAATTTAAGTGAGGCGACAACAAAGATTTTATCTACTCTTACACCTAGAGAAGAAAGAGTTTTAAGAATGAGGTTCGGAGTTGGAATGAATACAGACCATACTCTTGAAGAAGTAGGTCTACAATTTTCAGTCACCAGGGAGAGAATAAGGCAAATAGAAGCTAAAGCTCTAAGGAAATTAAAACATCCTAGTAGATCAAAACAACTTAAAAGTTTCTTAGAAAGTTAGGGCCGTTAGCTCAATAGTAGAGTACTGCATTGACATTGCAGGGGTAGTTGGAGCGTAACCAACACGGCCCACCATTTATTGATTATCTTCAATTGCTTACTTAAAAAATATGGTATAATTAGAACTTTAATATAGGGCCTGTAGCTCAGTTGGTTAGAGCAGTACACTCATAATGTATTGGTCCCAGGTTCGAGTCCTGGCGGGCCCACCATATACTTATTCAAAATAAAAATTTTATTATAAAGACTCATATTTTTTTGTTAAAATTATCTATTGAATAATGAAATTTAGAATTAAAGTAAAACCTAAAATATCTTATTATGTTTCAATATTAATTTGTTTCATAATCTTATGTTACTTTGCTTATAAGGGCATTGTAGCCTATATAATTCATCGTGAGTTATATGGTGGAGGGATAGATACTTTAGTTTTATTAAGAGCATCTATTTCTGGAATTATGTTGCTTTTGATACTTTTATTTATTCAATTTATTAAGATTCCTGATTTAAAAAGTCACCGAATGATTTTGAGAGGCATTTTCATAGGATGGACAAGTGTATTTATAATTTTAGTTATAGTTAATTTAAGTTCAATATATTTTGTTATTATTACTGCTTTTGCGTCTTTATTTTCTTTAATAACTTTGTTTAGTTTAGAAGATCAAATTAAGGAAGAAAAGAATACTCTTACTGAAAAAGAAATTTATCTTTTACAACAACTTGCAAAAAAAAAATAGATTTGCCTTGAAAAAAAAATTTATTTTAATTTTTTATTTACTGCTCCAAGATGTTAGTATTTCAAAAAACATGAATCTAGGTAACTTAAATAATCAAAATTTAATAAATCAATCTCAACAATGGATATTTATAACAGATCAAGTTATGGGGGGTTTATCATCAGGTAGTTTTGAGGCAGAGGAGATAGATGGTAGTAAATGTTACAGAATGACAGGAAATGTATCAACTAAAAACAATGGTGGCTTTATTCAAATAAGAACTAAATTAAAACCTGAAATAAATACTAATAACTACAAAGGAATATTTATAAAGGTTTATGGCAATGAAAAAAATTATAGTTTGCATTTAAGAACACCACTTACCCTTGCGCCTTGGCAATACTATAGCTACACCTTTTTTTCTACAAATCGATGGACTGAGATAAAAGCACCATTTATTGAATTCAAAAAGTCTAATTTTTATCAACCCAAAAGTATTTTAAACCAAAAAATAAAATCTATAGGTTTAGTTGCTGGTTTCGAAGATTTTAAGGCTGATATATGTTTAAGTGAAATTGGCTTTTATTAAATTATTTAATTAAAAACTCTTCTAAAGTTTTAAATAATGCGTTTATATCACCATCATTATTTTGAATAATTGAATTAAATTCCTCTTTCTGAGTTCTTGCCAAACTTAATCCCTCTACAATTAAGTCTCTTATCAAAGGTCTTTTAGGATTTTTTGTATATATTCTCCAATCAATTTTGACTTGGGGCCTTTTTGACGTAGCTTCTAATATGCTATTAACTATTGTGTATTTGTCGTTAATTTTTTTTTGCGAAACTACATTTATTCTCGGATTTGTATAGTCAACTAATCTGCTTGAAAAACTTTTCAAAAAATAACTTCTAAAAAGCTTTTGGTATTTGGATTTTTGTTCTTCATTAATAGATTTTCTGTATTTTCCTAAAGTGTACATACCTATTCCATTAATATCTACACTTCTTTCTGCAATATCATTTAATTTTATTATTTTTGACTCAACTGGATCATCACTTGACAATACTGTTGCTGCTTCATCAACTATCTCATTTATTAAATCACTGGGATCTTTAGCTAATGAGACATTATATAAATTAATAAATAATAAAAAAAATAGAAGAAAGTTTGAAAGTTTCATCAAAAAATAAATTACTGACTATCTAATTCTTCCCAATCGTCATCACTCAAAGTTTCAGTTGTTTTATCGATATTTTTAACTTTTCGGTATCGATCTTGCAAATAAAGACTTCTGACAGATGCATATAAATCCATTGAACTTTTTTCTAAGCTGTCGAAAGACTCTAAGTTTTTTGCCCTGAAATCAATTCCATTCAATAATTTTGATGTGTAGTAATCTGCTTCAGAAAAATAACGCGTGTCATTAACTACAGTAATATTATACCACGCATCTCCTCCTGCTATATTAACAAGTGATCCAATTGAATCCCTAACTGTAGTTGGCCCTAATATTGGTAAAATAAAATAGCAGCCTGGTTTTGCGCCCCAAACACCTAATGTTTGTCCATAATCCTCTTTGTCGGTTTTCTTTAACCCATAATAAGAAGCAACATCAAAAATACCTGCGATCCCTAAAGTTGAATTAATCACAAATCTTGCTGAGTTTAATCCAGCATCTTTAAATTGTCCTTGGAGAAAATTGTTAGGAATAGTAACTACACTACTTAAATTATTAAGAGCATTACTTGTTCCAGACCTTATAGGTTGAGGAAACATTCTATAACCTTTTGCAAGTGGTTTAAAAACCACTTTGTCTAAAACCTGGTTAAATCCAAAAATCCCTCTATTAACTTTTTCAAAGCAGTCGTTAACTTCTACATAACCATTTTTAGTATTACTTAGTTCTGGTTTTCCATCATCACCAGCAAAGAGATTATTGCTCAGTAGTGTAAAAATAATTAAAGTAAAAACTGAAAGGGCTTTTTTCATATAAGACTTATAATATAATAAATATTAATATAAAGATAAATTGTTTTAAATTATGCAGGAAAATGTCGAAAAAATGTCCTTTAATTACTCCCCAAATTTCAATTTAAAGAAAAGAAGTGGCAGAAAAATAAAATACTTAATTTTTCATTATACTGGAATGAAATCTGAAACTGGAGCAATAAGAAGACTAACAAAGAATAATTCTGGAGTGAGCAGCCATTATTTTATTAAAAATAATGGTCAAGTAATACTAATGGTACCTGAGCTATATGTTGCATGGCATGCTGGAGTTTCATCATGGAAAAAAGATAAATCTTTAAATTCAAAATCAATAGGAATAGAAATTTCTAATCCAGGACATAAATATGGCTATGAGAATTTTAATTCAAAACAGATCAAATCAATTATTAGATTATCCAGAAAACTAAAAAAAAAATATAAAATTAAAAAAGAAAATATACTTGGTCACTCTGATATCGCACCCTTAAGAAAAAAAGATCCTGGAGAAAAATTTCCTTGGAAATTATTAAACAAAAAAAAAATATGTCTTTGGCATAATTTAAACCAAAGAACCTGTAATAAATTAAGAAATATAAAAATAAATGATAGCAAAAGATTTTATAGATTATTATTTAACCTTGGTTATAAATTTACAAATAATTCAACTGACAGAACAAAAATATACAAAAGTTTTCAAAGAAGATTTAGACCACAATTAATTACCAGTGTTGTTGATAAAGAATCTTATGAAATTTTAAAATCATTGGTTTAATTGAATTAAAAAGTGTTGAAATTTTTAAAAAAAAGAATATTTTTTGAATTGCCAGATAAATGACTTATCGCTTTATTTTTATAAAGAGGAAAGTCCGGGCTCTACAAAGACGCAGTGCCAGTTAATTGCTGGCGGGGGCAACCCTAGGGATAGTGCCACAGAAAATATACCGCCTTATCGAGGCAAGGGTGAAAAGGTGTGGTAAGAGCACACCGGCTAAGTTGGTAACAGCTAGCGCATGGAAAACCCCACTGGGAGCAAGACTGAGTAGAGATGACATTGTTAGCAATAACTAAAAGCAGTCTTTGGCTAGTCATCAGGGTTAGTTGCTTGAGCTTTAAAGTGATTTAAAGCCTAGATAAATGATAAGTTTAAATGACAGAACCCGGCTTATAGTTTATCTGGCATTTCATTGAAATAAATCCAAATAATTATTAATTTTTTACATTGGAGTTCCACAATATTAGCTATTGACGCTAACAAATAAAACCCATAATATCCCATAAATACCCAAATTAGGGATAATATGGTTTATGTTTTTATCAACCTACGAAAACAAATTGGACAAAAAGGGAAGGGTTTCAGTGCCTGCATCATATAGATCATATTTGTCAAATATAGGATACAATGGCATTATTTGTTATCCATCTTTTAATAATCAGTGTATTGAGGCATGGCCTCAAGATCGAATAGAAAAAATTTCAAATGCAATTGACTCTCTCAACCCTTTTGAAGAAAAAAAAGATTATTTTGCAACTTCTATATTATCTGAAAGTATAAATTTACAATTTGATAGTGAAGGACGGGTTCAAATAACTACAAAATTATTAAAACATGCAAAAATTAAGAATAGCATGTTATTTGTTGGTCAAGGTAAAACATTTCAAATCTGGGAACCAACACTTTTTGAAAAATTTAGGGCAAACGCTAGAAAAAAATCAAATATTAACAGAGCAAGTCTTAAATGGGAAAAACAATTTAATAACTAAAAGGGGAGAAAATGACAATAAACTTTAAAACACCAGATATAAAAGAACTTAAACCACGAATTCTAGTATTAGGCGTAGGGGGAGCTGGAGGAAATGCAATAAATGGAATGATTGATGCTGGTCTTCAGGGTGTAGAGTTTATTGCAGTCAATACAGATGCTCAAGATTTAAGATTAAGTAAGGCTCACTCAAAAATACAAATGGGTCTAAACCTTACTAAAGGATTAGGAGCGGGAGCTAAATTAGATATAGGTCAAGCTGCTGCAGATGAATCATTAAATGAAATTGTGAATGTTCTTCAGGGTGCAAATATGGTTTTTATAACCGCAGGAATGGGTGGTGGAACCGGTACAGGATCTGCTCATGTTATTGCTAGAGCTGCTAAGGAATTAAACATATTGACTGTTGGGGTTATAACACTTCCATTTTTATACGAAGGTCCATCTAGAATGAGAAAAGCTCAACAAGGCTTAGAAGAATTAAGAAAACATGTAGACACAATCATAGTAGTGCCAAATCAAAATTTATTTAAAATAGCTAGCGAACAAACAACTTTCGAGGAATCTTTTGAACTATCAAATGATGTTCTGCTTCATGGCGTTCAAAGTATAACTGATTTAATGGTTAGACCAGGGCTTATAAATCTTGATTTTGCTGATGTTGAAACTGTTATGAGTTCAATGGGCAAAGCTATGATGGGCACAGGTCAAGCCGAAGGAGAAGGAAGAGCTGTCAAAGCTGCTGAATCAGCAATTAATAATCCATTGATTGACGATTATTCTTTAAAAGGGGCAAAAGGACTTTTAGTTAATATTACAGGAGGTAAAGATTTAAAATTATTTGAGGTAGATGAAGCAGTGAATAAAGTAAGAGCCGAAGTCGATCCAGAGGCAGAATTAATTATAGGAGCTATAACGGATGATAGTTTGGATGGATTAATGAGAGTTTCTATTGTTGCTACTGCATTAGATGGACAACAACCTGAACCCAAATCAGTAATAAATATGGTTCATAGGATACAAAATAGAAATCCAGGATATTCTGAGTTTCCAAACACTGGGTCAACTCAATCGTTCCATTTTACAAATAATAATAATTCTATAATTACTAATGGAGCAAATGCACTAAAGATTGAAGAGAATATTAAAAATGAGGAATTGAGTTTAAATAATAAAGATACTGGCGAGGCAAATGAGGCATCAAATACTTTATCTAATGAAACGTTTGAAGAAACCTCTATATCTGAAGCTAATCAAGAAAATAATGATTTTAGAAGTGAAACTGATGAGCATTTCTCTGAAAAAAATGGCTTAGAGAATTTTGAATTAAGTGATGATGATACACCGGAGCTATTTAATGCTGAGAGTAATGAGGAAGTAATAAGCTCACCAGAGGAAATGAATACAGATGAAGAAGAAGATTTGGAAATCCCAGCATTTTTGAGAAGACAAAAGAATTAATGGTCTTCAAAAAAATAAATGAATGCCACCATAAAACTGGAACATTTTCCAGTATTACTAAATGAACTAGTTAGTATTATTTCCCCTCTTTATGGTGGCACATTTATTGACTGCACCTTTGGAGACGGCGGGTATTCTGATAAAATTTTACAAAATGTTTCTAATAAAGTATTAGCTATAGATAGAGATAAATCGGTAAAAGCTAAAGCAGAAAAATTTTTATATAAATATAAACAAAGATTTAAATTTTATAACATTAAATTCTCTCAAATAAATAAAATTAGCAATAAAGATCTTAAAGGAGTAATATTTGATTTAGGTTATTCTTTAAAGCAAATTTCTGACCTCAATAGAGGTATATCATTCAAAAGCAAAGGCAAGTTAGATATGAGAATGGGTATTAATAACTATTCATGCGATAAAGTTGTAACAAATATGAGTCAAAAAAATTTGTATAAAATTTTTAAGTTTTTTGGTGAAGAGAAATATTCAAAATTAATTTCAAAAAAAATTATTGATGTTAGAAAAAAAAAAAAAATTAGCACCGAAGAATTAGTGAAAATTATTGAAAGCATAAAAACAAAAAAAAATAGGAGAAACAATTCGACTAAAATATTTCAAGCTTTAAGAATATTTGTAAACAAAGAAATTAGTGAGTTAATTATTGGGCTCATTAGTGCATATAATCTTTTACCTGTTGGAGGTATTATAGCTGTTGTAACATTTCATTCAATAGAAGATAAAATAGTTAAATTTTTTTTTAAAGAGTATTCAGAAATTAAAAATAACTCACGATATTTGCCAAAAAATATCTTAAATAAGAAATATTTTTTATTAAATAAAAAAAAACCTATCGTTCCCACAACCGAAGAAATTAACAAAAATCCACCATCTAGATCTGCAAAATTAAGATATGCAATTAAATTAAACAACGACTGTGATTTTTCAGAATTTAAAAAAAAATTTAATTATTTACTAGATATAGAAAACTTACAATTTGATGATTAAAAAAATATTAATATTTATTCCAATAATTTTATTAGTAGTATCAACAGCTCTCATTAAAAATTTAACAAAAAAATTAGACAAACAGATATTTGAAACTCAAGAAAATATCAGGGGTTTAGATGATATTTATGAATTAGCATTGTTAGATTACAATTACCTCACTTCTCCAAGTAAACTAATGGAATATTCTAAAATTTACTTTGAGGAAGAGTTAAAAAAAAAAAAAATTTCAGACATTAAAAATTTATATCTAAAAAATGAATAATAATAATTTTATATTCGATAAAAAAAAAAATTATTTCAAAATATCTTTTGAGAGAGTGGCATTTATATTTTTTATATTTTTTATAATTTCTCTTATTTTTACTTCAAAAACTTTATATTTAGGATTTAAAGAAAAAAAAGTTTTATCAATTAAAACAAAAAATAAAGAAAAATTTAGAGCATCAATTATGGATAGGGATGGCAATATCCTTGCTAAAACAGTAAGAATAGTAAATCTTGGAATAAATCCTAATGAGGTTAGTGATAAGGAAAAACTTTTGATTTCTTTAAAATTAATATTTCCAAAAATGGATTATGAAAAAAAGCTTGAAAACAAAAAATATTTTTATTTAAAGAAAAAAATCTCACCAGAAAAAATTGAGAAAATAAAATTGTTAGGAGAAAAATCTTTAAAAGAAGAAGAAAATATCGCTAGAGTATATCCGAATAGAAATCTTTTTAGTCATATTTTAGGTCAAATAGACACCGAAAATAACGGTATTGCTGGTATCGAGAAGTCATATGATTATGAGCTAACAACTTCTAAAAAACCTTTGTACTTAACATTGGATACAGAAATTCAATATTTATTAAGACAAGAGTTAATAAAATTTCAGAGTATTTTTAAAAGTTCTGGAAGTACAGCCATATTAATGAATATAAATAATGGTGAAATATTATCCATGGTATCACTTCCAGATTTTGATTTAAACAAAAGACAAAATATCTCAGATATAAAATATATTAATAGAGCTACTAAAGGAGTTTATGAGCTTGGATCAGTTTTTAAAACATTTACTCTAGCAGCTGGACTCGAAGAAAATGTTATTGATATAAATACAAAATTTGAAAATCTCCCAAAAAAATTAAAATGTGCTGGAAGATCAATATCAGAGTATGATATGGAAATTCCATCTACTCTAACTGCTGAGCAAATACTTATTAGATCAGGAAATATTGGTTCTATAAAAATTGCTCAAAAAATTGGTCTAGAGAATTTTAAAAAGTTTCTTGAGGATCTAGATTTAATTAATAAAACTGTATTTGATATAGAAGAAGTTGGAAATCCCATTTCATTTAAATGGGGAAAATGTAGGTTAGCTACTTCTTCTTATGGCCATGGAATCACCACAACGCCATTACAGCTCGCAAAAGCTTATGCAATTATAGCAAATGGTGGTTATAAAATAACACCGACATTGATAAAAAGTAAAAAACCAAAAAAAAAAGGAGAGCAAATAATTAGTGAAAAAAATTCACAAAAGATAAATCAAATTCTTAGAAAAATTGTTACATCTGATGAGGGTACAGCAAATTTAGCTAATATTAAAGGTTACGAAATTGCAGGAAAGACAGGAACAGCTCAGAAATCAATAAAAGGCAAATATTCAAAAAAAAAAGTAAACACATTTGCATCTATATTTCCAATATCAAGTCCAAAATATGTACTGGTAGTTTTATTGGATGAACCAAAATTAAGTGAAACTTATGTCTACAAATATAACGATGGTAAAGATAGACAATTAGTTGGCACACCCTTTAATACTGCGGGGTGGACATCTGTAGAAGTTGCAAAAAACATTATTGAGAAAATTGGGCCTATTTTAGCCATAAAATATTAAGAAATTTTAAAATGTTATTAAAAAAATATTACGACAATTTAAACAAAAAATTTAATAAAGTAAGTTTTAATGGATTTGAATTTAATTCAAAAAAAATAAAAAAAAATTATATTTTTTTCGCGATATCGGGAAATAAGTATAATGGTAATGATTTTATCAAAGAAGCTATCAATAAAGGTGCAAGTATTATTTTCTCTAATAAATATAAAACACAGCTACAAAATAAAATATTATATATAAAAGTATCAGATACTAGACTGGCTTTAGCAAATTTCTCATCTAGATTTTTTAGTAAAAAACCAAAAAACTTAATAGCTGTAACTGGGACAAATGGGAAATCTTCAATTGCAAACTTCTATTATCAAATATTAAGATTTAATAAAAAAAGAGTTGGTTCAATTGGAACTTTGGGAGTTAAATTTAATACTAAATATTCAAAATTAATTAATACAACAGCTGATACGATCACTTTAAATAAAATTTTACATAACTTTAAAGAAAAAAAAATCGAAAATATAATTTTAGAAGCCTCTAGCCATGGATTGGACCAAAAGAGACTGCATGGAATAATTTTTAACTCGTCTATTTTTACAAATTTAAGTAGAGACCATCTTGATTATCATAAAAACTATAATAATTATTTAAATTCAAAACTTATATTATTTAATCAATTAACAAAAAAAAATGGTAACATGATTTATGATAATGATATAAATATTTCGAATATACTTAGATCTATATCAAAAAAAAATTTATTAAAACCTATTACTATTGGATTTAATACCTCTACTTTAAAAATCGTTTCAATAAAAATTTTAAATAATAATCAATATGTTTCTTTTTTATATAAAAATAAAATATATGATTTTAAAACAGCATTAATTGGAAAAATTCAAATAAAAAATTTGTTAATGTCCGTAGTGGCTGCAATAAACAGTAATTTAAAAATCAGTGACATCGTTAAAAGTTTAAAATTTATAAAACCTGTAAGTGGGAGACTAGAATTAGTTGGTAAAACAAAAAATAATTCAATTATAATATTAGATTATGCTCACACACCAGAAGCACTTAAAATATGCCTACAAAGTGTTAGAGAGCAATTTCCATTAAGAAAAATTAGCATTGTGTTTGGTTGTGGCGGCGACAGAGATAAAAAAAAAAGACCAATTATGGGCAATATTACCAATAAATTTTGTGATCAAATTTACCTTACAGATGATAATCCAAGAAATGAAAACCCAAATAGAATTAGAAATAGTATTAAAAAATCAATTAATAAAAATAAACTCAATGAAATCCCCTCAAGATCTCTTGCGATAAGAAAAGCCATACTAAATTGCACCTCAAATGAAGTTTTGGTAATAGCAGGCCGAGGACATGAAGTTATACAAGAATATAAAGAGAATAAAGAATTTTCTGACAAAAAACACATACTAGAAAATATAAAAATTAAAAACAAGTTATTATCAAAAGATTGGAAGATAAACGTTTTAAACGAAATTATAAAAAACAATAAACTAAAAAAAATAAAAAAATTTAAATTAAGCACAAATTCAAAAAATAAAAACCAGAACGCGATTTTTTTTGGAATAAAAGGTAAGTTTTTTAATGGAAATAATTATGCAGATGAAGCAATAAAAAACGGGGCAAATTTAGCCATTGTAGACAAATCATCAAAATTTAATTCTAAAAAAATAAGAGTTGCTAATACTCTTAATTTGTTAAATAATTTTTCTAAAAAGATAAGAATATCTTCAGATGCTACTTTTATTGCTATTACTGGTTCATCAGGTAAAACGTCTCTAAAAGAATTATTAGGTCAATGTCTCAATACTAAATACATTACTACCTATTCCAAAAGGTCATACAATAATAAATATGGTGTACCTATTTCTTTATTAGAAACTGAAAAAAATACTAAATTTGGTGTATTTGAAATTGGAATGGACAAAAAGGGAGAAATTGACACTCTATCAAAAATAGTTAAACCAAATATTGGAATTATAACAAATATTAGCTACGCTCATGCAAAAAATTTCAAATCATTATTTGATATAGCAAAAGCTAAAGCAGAAATTATAAACAACATAACAAGGAATGGTACTATAATTTTAAACAAAGACGATCAATTTTTTAAATATTTTTATACTATCGCAAAAAAAAATAATTTAAATGTTTTATCATTTGGTAAAAGTAATACTTCTGATATTAAATTTGTTAGGTTAAAAAAAATCAGGAGTTTTTCAAATATTATTGTTAAAGTTCTAACTAACACCTATGAATTTAAAATAAAAAATAATTTAGTTCCATACTTAAACAATATATTAGCCTCTCTTACAGTATTAAAAAGTCTTAACATAATAGATGAAGTTAATAGAAATTTTTTTATTAACTATAAAATACCAAATGGCAGAGGAAACATTAATAAAATCCAGATTGGAAAAAAAAAAATTAATCTTATAGATGAAACTTATAATTCCAATCCGTTATCATTAAAGTTTTCTATTAATAAATTTGATAATTTAAAAGTTAATAAGAGTAAAAAATATTTATTACTCGGTGATATGCTTGAATTAGGAAAATTTTCTAAGAAACTTCATGCTGAAATTTCTAATGACATTAATAAAGCAAAATTTAATAAAATATTTGTTTATGGGAAAGAAATATTAGAAACCTTTAACAAAATTAGAACACAAAAAAAAGGAAGAATATTAAATAGAACAAATGATATTTATAATTTATTAAAAAATGATTTAAATAATGGGGACTATTTAATGATAAAAGGATCAAATTCCACAGGTTTAAATAAACTTATAAGTAAGATTAAAAGAGGAAAGAATGCTTTTTAGTTTATTTTCAATCTTAGTAGAGCAATTCAGCTTTCTTAATGTCTTTAAATATTTAACTGTTAGAACAGGTTTGTCTATGTTTACCGCTATGGCAATTGTGTTCTTGATAGGTAATCCATTAATAAAATTTTTTTCTTCAAAACAAATTCATAATCCAATAAGAGAGGATGGACCCAGTGACCACATAGTGAGAAAAATTGGTACTCCAACTATGGGCGGGTTACTAATACTTCTAGGAGTTTTCTCGGGGGTTCTTTTATGGGGAGATCTCGCAAATCCTTATAATTGGTTTTTAATATATATAGCTTTTTCTTTTGGTATGTTGGGTGCTTATGACGACTATAAAAAAATAAAATTAAAAAGCTCAACAGGAATTTCATCTAAATTAAAAATTTTTTTTCAAATTATTCTGAGTTTATTTGGAATTTTGATGTTATACTTAACAATCCCAAGTGATGAGATAAGTAATTTATATTTTCCATTTCTAAAAAACCTAGTATTAGATTTAAGTTGGTTTTTTGTACCATTTTATCTTTTTATTATAGTTGGAGCATCAAATGCTGTAAATTTAACTGATGGTCTTGATGGTTTAGCAACTGTTCCTGTTATGCTTGTTGCAGCATGTTTTGCTTTTATTAGTTACGTATCAGGCAATATAATTTTCTCTGAATATTTGCAAATTGTATATTTAGAGGGTGTTGGAGAAGCAGCAATTTTTTGTGGATCAATAATAGGAGCATGTTTGGGTTTTTTATGGTTTAATGCTCCTCCTGCAAAAATATTTATGGGTGACACCGGATCGCTGTCTTTAGGCGGTTCTCTTGGAGCAGTAGGAATTATAACTAAACATGAAATTGTTCTAGCTATCACAGGAGGCTTATTTGTTCTTGAGGCAGTATCAGTAATTGTTCAAGTCATATCTTTTAAATTAACTGGAAAGAGAATATTTAAAATGGCCCCAATTCATCATCATTTTGAAAAAAAGGGTTGGCCAGAATCAACAGTTGTTATTAGATTTTGGATAATTTCAATAATATTAGCAATGATAGGTCTTGCTACATTAAAACTTAGATAATGAAAATTCATAATGCTATTTCAAACAAAAAAATTTTAATCTACGGTCTTGGAAAATCTGGGATATCATCATTTAATTTTTTAAAAAAAAAAAATAGTTGTTGTATATTTGACGATAATCGCAAAGTAATAAAAAAAAATTATAACAAATATTATATATCTAAATTAAAGTTATTAAAAATAAAGTTTGACTATATAATTATAAGTCCAGGAATAAATATAAACAATTGTACACTAAGCACTTATTTAAAAAAAAACTCAAAGTTAATAATTACAGAACTTGATATTTTTTATAAATTTTTTCCAAAAATTTTCACAATTACAATAACAGGAACAAATGGAAAATCCACAACATGTAAGTTACTTTATGAAATTCTATTAAAACATGGCATTGATGCACGTTTAACAGGAAATATCGGTAATCCTCTTTTAAAAGAAAAAAAGATTTCAAGAAAAACAATCTTTATTGTTGAGGCTTCATCATATCAGCTAGCTTACAGTAAATTTTTTAAGTCTAATATTTCATTAATTCTTAATATATCGATCGACCATCTTGAAAGACATTTAACTTTAAGAAGCTATATTTTAGCTAAATTAAAAG
>CACLYQ010000014.1 GCA_902611175.1 uncultured Pelagibacteraceae bacterium | reverse complement strand
TCAGATATTTATTATCCAACAAAAGTTAATTTTTTCCAGGCTAATAATATTAAAAAGATTTGTGAAATTGATTTAAAGCAATTCAATAATGTAAATGACCGTTACACAACACTTAAAAGATCAACATTAATAAAGTTTTTAATTGATAATATCCCTGAGGAAAAAATTCAATTTAAAGCCAACATTCAGAATATTGAATATAATGAAAAAATAAAGATTTACTGGGATAATAATAACGAAAGTTTTGATTATATTGTAATTGCTGACGGTGTTTTTTCAAAATTAAAATCCCAAATATCTAATAATCATTTAAATCCAATTTTTAATGGGAATATTGCTTTAAGGGCGAATTTAAAACAACATGAAAAAGATAATATTTCTGTTTATATGGGGTCAAATTTTCACTATGTAACTTATCCTGTAAATCAAAAACTCGAATATAATTTTGTTGCTATAATTAAAAAGAAACTAACTACTAAAGAAATTGAAGATAAAAATATTCTTAATTCAGAAACATTTATAAAATCTTTAAAAGACTTTATTTCAAAAAATTCTTTTATAAATTCGGAAAGTTTAGCAAATATAAAGTGCTTTCCTGTATTTGTGAGCACTGAATTACCCACACTAAAATATAAAAATACTTATTTGAGTGGAGATGCTTTATTTGCTTTTCCACCTTCTTTTGCACAAGGTGCTTCTCAAAGTATTGAAACAGCAAATGGTATTTTAGAAAATATTACAAGTTCAAATAGTATTTATAAAGATAAGGTTAGTAAAATATTACTAGTAAATAAAAGATCAAAATTAAACCATTTTGCCTTCCATTTAACTAATCCAATAATAATATTAATTAGAAATATTGTTTTGAAATTTTTATCAAAAAATAAAAAATTTCTAGAGAGTTATCTTGGAAAAATTTATAGAAATTAAGTAGTTGGTCTTAGTCTTTGCCTCAAATCATCAATTGGTTTGAGTGAATTACCTGATTTATAATACCAAAAAGTCCAACCGTTACAGCTCTCTGCACCTAATATTTGTGCAGCAACTTTATGAATTGATCCTTCTGATTTCCGGTATTTGATACTACCATCAATCATAATTTTCGCATTGATTTGTTTTTTTTGATCAAAAATTTCAGTACCAGGTTTAATAATTCCTAATTCAACCAAAGATCCAAATGGCACTCTTGGTTTGGATCTATTATTTTTTATAGTATCTAAATATTCATCTTCTATAATTTTTGTATTTTTAATTCTTTTACTTGCAGCTTCAAAATAGTTTTTTTCTTTTTCTATCCCAAAATAATTTCTACCTAACTTTTTTGAAACTACAGCAGTTGTTCCCGTACCGAGAAACGGGTCCAATATTAAATCGCCTTTATTAGACGATGCTAATATAATTCTGTGCAATAAAGACTCTGGCTTTTGCGTAGAGTGAACTTTATTACCATTATTTTTAAGTCTTTCTTTTCCATTACATATAGGTAAATTCCATGTAGATCTCATCTGTAGATCATCGTTTAAACATTTAAGTGATTGATAATTAAAAGTATATTTTGAGCCTTCACTTTTTGATGCCCATATAAGTGTTTCGTGCGCATTCGTAAAACGTGTTCCTCTAAAATTTGGCATAGGGTTATTTTTGTTCCAAATCACATCATTTAGTATCCAAAAACCTAAATCTTGCATTTTTGAACCAACTCTAAAAATATTATGATAACTTCCTATGACCCATATAGATCCATTTTTTTTTAAAATTCTTTTACATTCTTTAAGCCATTGAACTGAGAACTCATCATAACTTTTAAAACTATCAAATTTATCCCACGCATCGTCTACAGCATCGACTTTAGATCTATCGGGTCGACTTAATTCTTTTTTCAGTTGAAGGTTGTAAGGTGGATCTGCAAATATCAGATCAAAACTTTCAGCCGGAATTTTTTTTAATTCCTTAATACTATCTCCATTAATAATTTTATTTTTTATATCTGAAATGATCATTTTATATTTTTGAATTAGACTCCAGTCAGGAGTCTACGTCAACCTGTGATTGAATTTATTGATTGATAATTGTTATGATTATTATTTAAGACTCAATATCTTGTGTATTGGTTGGAAGGTTTTTCTATGAAATCTAGTCACTCCAAATTTTTTAATAGCTTTAATATGATCTTTAGTTCCATAACCTGCATTATTATCCCAGCCGTATTTTTTAAAAGTAAAAGACATCTTTTTCATTAGCTTATCTCTTTCAACTTTAGCAATAATCGATGCGGCTGAAATTTCAGGAATTTTTTCATCACCTTTTACAATAGTTTTAATTATATAATTTTTTAAGTCTGGTGGTTTATTACCATCTATTAAAACTTTTTTAGGTTTCAATTTGAGTTTCTTAATTGCTCTTTTCATTGAAAGTAGGCTAGCATTTAAAATATTAATTTTTTCAATTTCCTTTATTGATGCAGATCCTAACGCCCAAACTGAATTTTTTTTTATATATTTAGCTAAAGTTTCCCTCTGAATTTTATTAAGTTTTTTTGAATCTTTAAGAATTTTTCTATTAATTTCTTTATTTAATATAACAGCAGCTGCATAAACTGGTCCTACAAGGCTCCCTCTTCCAACTTCATCAACTCCAGCAATAATTTTTTTCATATAAAATATTATTAAAAATTTAAATCTCTAAACCAGTTTCATCTATTTTTTTTCTAATTTCTTTAAGATCGGCCCAAGAATATTTTTTTTGCTCTGCTTGTCTTAGTAGATATGCTGGGTGAAAAGTTATCATTGTTAAATATGTTTTATTATTAATTATTACTTCCTTCCATTTTCCTCTTTCTTTAGAGATTTTAATTTTATTCCCGAAGAGCGCTTCCATTGCTGTGCTTCCCATTAAAATAAGTATTTCTGGATTTATAATCGAAATATGTTTTCTTAAATATTCAGAGTATCTATTTATTTCTGATATTTCAGGCTTTCTGTTATTTGGAGGTCTATAATTTACAACATTAGTTATATAAACGTTAGTTCTATCTAAATTAATAGCTTTCAACATTTTATTTAAAAGCATTCCTGCATCACCAACAAAAGGTTTTCCTAATTCATCTTCTTTTTGTCCAGGCCCTTCACCTACAATCATTATTTTTGAAGATGAATTTCCATCACTGAAAACAAGATTTTTTGCACTATTTTTTAGTTCACAATCTTCAATCTTTTCTATTTCAACTCTAAGTTTTGTTAATTCCTCAGATTTTTCCTCATTAGAAGCATTATTTTTAAATCTATTTATTGGCTCATCACTAAATTCATATTCAATACCTAGCTCGTTTATTAAATCATTATCAAATATGTCATTTTGATTTTTTTCATTTAAAGTCATAAAGTAAAAAATGTTCTTAAAAATTTTTTGTTTTATAATATTAATTCTATACCAAACAAATCTCTATTCAAAAGCAGCGAATGAAAAAGAATTCAACCAGAAGTATCTATCAAATTATCTTTCAGCATTATTATCATTTGATAACCAGAAAAATAACGATGCTCTTAAGTTTTTTGAAAATTCAAAAATATTAATTCAATCACATGATAGTTTTTTGCAAGAATATGCATTTTCTTTACTTTTGGATGGACAGGTTAAAAAAGCAATTAAACAAGTAAAATATTCTAATAACTCAATAGGAGGAGATTTTTTTGAAGGAAATTTATTATTAATTTTAGATAGTATTAAAAAGAAAAAGTTTAAACAAGCAGCTTTGAAGTTAAAAAAATTGGAAAAGTTTAAAGAGGACGACTCATACAAATTTATAATTTATTCTAGCTTAAAAAGTTACATTGATCTTTTTATATATAAAAAATCTGACATTGTTGAGCAATTTGGAAAATTAGATTTGATAAACATGGCTTTTCAAAATTGTTATTTGAATTCCAAAAAAACTGAGCCTTATTTTTTAAATTTAATTAACGATCCTCAAAGTGATTACTCTAGATATACTTTTTTTTATTTGAGTAACGAAGTGTCTAATAATGACCTTGCAACAGTTGATAATTTTGCAGATACAATAGATCCTTTAAGAAGTAGTTTGCTTATTTCTCAAGTAAAAAAATGGATAGATGAAAAAAAATATACAAAATTAACACAGCATTTTTCATGTCAAAATGAGAATGATATATTGGCAGAATTCTTTTTCCTTATATCTAATTTTTATTCATCTCAAAGTAGATTTGATTACTCAAACATATATTTAAATATTTCAAATTATTTAAATCCAAAATTTTATTTTAATTTATCATTAATAGCTGAAAACTATCAGTCTAATAATAATTATGATCTAGCAAAAAAAACTTTCGAAAAATTTGATGATAAGGATGAAATATTTTTTTGGTACAAAACAAAGAAGATTGCCAGAATTATAGCAGAGGAAGAAAATTATGATGCAAGTTTGAACTATATATTAAAAAATCTTGAAAAATTTAATAATAAATCGACAAAGATGATTTATGATTTGGCAAATATTTACAAAAACTTTAAAAAATATGATGAGGCTATAAATTATTATACTTTGACCTTAAAGAATTTGGATAAAAATTCTATGGCTTATGCAGATGTTCTTTATCGCAGAGGTGGAGCGTATGAAAGATTAAAAAATTATGATTTGGCGGATAAGGATTTGCTAAATTCAATTAAAATTAGACCTGACGAACCCTATACACTTAACTATCTCGCTTATAGTTGGTTAGAAAGAGGATATAAAATTGAAGAAGCAATAGAAATGTTAAATCAAGCTTACAAAGGGAAAGAAGAAGACCCTTACATAACAGACTCTGTTGGTTGGGGTTATTATTTGACAGGAAATTATATTGAAGCAGAAAAATATTTAAGAAAAGCTGTTGAATTGTTACCAAGTGATCCTGTTGCAAGTGATCATTATGGAGATGTTCTTTGGCAATTAAATAGAAAAATCCAAGCTAATTATTTTTGGAAAAGTGCTTTAAATAGCGATGAAGCAGATGAAGAATTGAAAATTAAAGTTAAGGAAAAATTATATAATGGCTTAAATAATAATTCTTAAATGAAGTTTCATAAAATAAAATCATTTGCAAAAGTAAACTTAACTTTAAAAATTTTAAATAAATACTCAAATGGTTATCATAAAATCGAAAGTTTAATATCTAAGATCAATTTGGCTGATGAGATTTTAATAAAAGAGACACAAGGTTCAAAAAATAGAATATCGTTTAGTGGGAAATTTTCCTCAAATATTTCAAATACAAATACAATTTCAAAACTACTAAAAATCTTAAATGATCAAAATTATATTAAAAATAAAAAATTCAATATCAAAGTAAAAAAAAATATACCCCAATCTTCTGGTATGGGGGGAGGATCTATGAATGCAGCATCCATTTTGAACTACCTATTTAAAAAAAGAATAATTAAAACTACAAAAAATAATTTAATTAAAATTGCAAATAAAGTTGGCTCAGATGTAATTTTGGGTCTTTATGAGAGTCCAATGATCCTACAAGGGCAAAATATAAGTAAAATTAATAAAAAATTAAATTTTCATTTGTTAATAATAAAGCCTAATTTTGGATGTTCTACTAAGATGATTTATGCAAAACACAGAGGATTTTCAAAGAGTCTATTCTATAAATTAAACAACATTAACAGACAAGATTTATTAAAAGTTTCAAATAACGATTTAGAGACAGCAGCTTTTAATAAATATCCAATTTTAAGAAGAATCAAAAGTTACTTGCAAAATTTAGATAATATTTACTTTGCAAATATGACAGGGTCGGGTTCTACTATAATTGGTTATTTTTTAACCAAAAATGCGGCAATAAAAGCTCAAAAAAAATTAAAAAATAAATATAAAAACTATTGGTGTATTTACTCTAAAACTATATAAAGCTTTTTTTTTGTGTTATACGAAAAACATCTTGGGGTGTAGCCAAGTGGTAAGGCAGCGGTTTTTGGTACCGCCATTCCTAGGTTCGAATCCTAGCACCCCAGCCATTTATGAGAGCTTTACTTAAAAAAATTTTTCAAAACAAAAAAATTTCAAGCGATAAAGATCTTAAATTTCTAGATTTAAAAAATAATAATGGAGTAAATAAAATATTTGGTGCAATAAATAAACATAATGAAACCAGCGAGATTAGATATGTTGGTGGTTGTGTAAGAAAAATTTTAAATGATGAAAAAACAGATGATATCGATCTTGCAACTAATTTAACTCCTGATCAGGTTAAGCAATGCTTAGATAAAAACCAAATAAAGTTTTTTGAAACAGGAATTGAACATGGCACAATCACAGCAGTGATCGATGATCAAAATTTTGAAATTACAACATTAAGAAAAGATGTAAAAACAGATGGAAGGCATGCTGTCGTAGAATATACGACTAATTGGAAGGAAGATTCATTAAGGAGAGATTTTTCAATAAATTCAATATATTCAGATTTAGATGGGAATTTGTATGATCCAAATTCTGGTCATAAAGATTTAAATTTTGGAATAATAAAATTTATAGGTGATCCAGAAACTAGAATAAAAGAAGATTATTTAAGAATTATTAGATACTTAAGATTTTATACTGAGTATAGCAAAATCGATCATGAAATTAAAATTATAAAAATCATTAAAAAAAATATTGATGGTTTAGGAAAAATATCAAAAGAAAGACAATTCAATGAATTAAAAAAAATTCTCAAATTGGATAAATTTTTAAAGTTATTTAAAAATAAAACTTCTTGTGAATTGTTTTCATTAATTTTCCCTCAACTAAAAAATTTTAAAAAATTGAGTAAGTTATCAAAATCACAAGAAAAGATATTAAAAAATAAATGTTTAAATTTCGTCATTTCTTTTCTTGTAATCGATGAAACCGATAATTCTGACTATTTTGTATATAAATATAATTTACCCAATGAGTTAATAGATAAAATCAATTTTCTAAAAAATAATTCGCTCAATAAGAATAATACTGAAATTTTTAATAAGAAAGAATTACAAAAAATATTTTACTATGAAGGTAAATCTAGCACAATAGATTTAATTGATTTCAATTTATTATATTTTAAACAAAGTAAAAAACTTTCAGAATTAAAAATTTATTTTGAAAAATTAGATAAACCAGAATTTCCAATAAAAGCTCAGTTATTAATAAATGATTATGGATTAAAGGAGGGAAGGGAATTGGGTCAAAAACTAAAAAATTTAGAAATGAGATGGATTGAAAATAATTTTAAATTATCAAAAAAAGATATAGAGAAAGTTTTGTCAAATTAAACGTATTTTACGTCTATAATCTCAAAATTTTTTGCCCCTGCTGGTGTATTTATCTCTACAAGATCTCCTTTATTTTTGCCAATGAGACCTTTTCCTATTGGCGATTGAAAATAAAGAAGCTTTTGTTTTAGATCTGCCTCGTCTTTACCAACAATTTTGTAATTTATTTTTTCATTTGTATCTAAATTTTGAAGGTAGACTGTTGATCCAAATATCACTTTTCCATCATTAACAATTTTGGTGATATCAATTACATTTGCTCTTGCGATTAAATCTTCAACTTCTTGAATTCTTCCCTCGTTATGTGATTGCTGTTCTTTTGCAGCATGATATTCAGCATTTTCTTTCAAATCTCCATGTGATCTTGCTTCAGCAATGGCCGCAACAATTTCGGGTCTCTTTTTTTCTTTTAAAAAAATTAATTCACTTTTTAATTTTTCTAATCCTTCCGTAGTAATTGGTTCTTTATCCATAATTTACCATTTAGCTGTTGGTGGTAATGACATAAGTATAGCTTCAACATTTCCGCCAGTTTGTAAACCAAATTTTGTCCCCCTATCATGCAATAAATTAAATTCAACATATCTACCTCTTTTTTTGTATTGTATTTCTTTATCTTTGTTTGTCCATTTTAATTTATTTTTTTTCTCAATTATTTCATTAGAAATGTTTTTAAAACTTATTCCTACTTCTCTAACAAAAGAAAAATCTTTTTCCCAATTATTTTTTTTATAATCAAAAAAAATTCCACCAATACCTCTTGGCTCTTTTCTATGCTTTAAATAAAAATATTCATCACACCATTTTTTATATTTTTTGTAATAATTTTTGTTGTGTTTATCACATGATTTTTTTAGTTCTGAATGAAACCAACTTTCTAATTTCTTATCTTTCATACAAGGTGTAACATCCATTCCACCTCCAAACCAACCAAATGAAGTAACTATATACCTCGTGTTAAAGTGCATTGCAGGTACATGAGGATTTTTCATATGCATAACAACAGATATTCCAGATGCCCAAAATTTAGAGCTTGTTTTAGTACCTGGAACTTTATTTTTAAATTCATTTGAAAATTTTCCATAAACTTCTGAAAAATTTACTCCAACTTTATCAAAAATTTTACCGTTTTCTAAAATTCTATATTGTCCTCCACCTTCATCATTACTTTTACTTCTATTCCAATTAGTAATTTTAAATTTGGTTTTTTTGCCCTCTTTTTCCTCTATTTCTCTACAAATTACTTCTTGTAAAGTTTTAAACCAATTTTTTGCTAATTTCTTTTTTATGTATTGATCCATTTAACCTAACTGTCTTATAAATTCTGAAGCTCCTATGGCCACTGATATTGAAATATTTAATGATCTTTTATTTTTTAGCATTGGTATCTTAATTCTTTCATTAACCTTAGAATGTACATCTTCTGGAACGCCTGCACTTTCTCTGCCAAAGAGCAATATATCATTACGCTTAAATTTAAACTTTGTATAAACTTTACTAGCTTTTGTCGTCATTAAAACTACTCTATTTTTACTATTTTCATCAAAAAATTCCTTAGGGTTCTTATAAAATTTAATTTCACTGTAATCTAAATAATCCATAACAACTCTCTTGAACCTTTTATCGCTAAATAAAAACCCACAAGGTTCAATGATTTCTAAACTAGCCCCTAGGCAAGAACAAGTTCGAATAATCGAAGCTGTATTTTGAGGAATATCCGGCTGATATAGAGCTACTTTTAGACCGTGTTTTAAAGGTTTCTGTGTCATTGTTACCATAGAAATATCTCTTTTTTATTATATGAAATCATATATTACCAAAGTTAAAAAATATTAAAGATGTCAGATCATAAAGACGAAAAAAAGACCAACAGAAGAGATTTCTTGTTTACTGCTACTGCCGCCGCAGGTGCAGTTGGAGTAGGTGCTGCTGTTTGGCCATTAGTCGATCAAATGAACCCAGATGCCTCTGTAAAAGCATTAGCAAGCACAGAAGTAGATGTGAGTTCAATGCAACCTGGACAGTCTTTAACAGTACTTTGGAGAGGTAAACCTGTTTTTATAAAGAGAAGAACGAATGATGAAATTAAAAAAGCCAGATCAGTTGACATCAATGATCTTAAGCATCCTGAAAAAGATGAGGATAGAGCAAAAAATCCTGAATGGTTAGTGATGCTTGGAATTTGTACTCATCTAGGATGTGTACCATTAACAGATAAAGGTGATTATGATGGTTGGTTTTGTCCCTGCCATGGTTCTCATTATGATACATCTGGTAGAATTAGAAAAGGGCCCGCTCCAACTAATATGGAGATACCTAAATATGAATTTGTAAATACTAACACGATTAAGATTGGATAAATATGAGCGATCACGAATATACACCTAGTTCAAAATTTGGTAAGTGGTTTAATGATAGACTACCTTTGCTTACTTTGGCAAATCACTTAACAGATTACCCTACGCCAAAAAATTTAAATTACTGGTGGACTTTTGGTGGAATATTAACTTTTTGCTTAATTACCCAAATAGTTACAGGATTAGTTTTGGCTATGCACTATATTGCTCATGCAGATATGGCATTTAGCAGTGTCGAACATATAATGAGGGATGTGAATTATGGATGGTTGTTAAGATATGTTCACGCAAATGGTGCTTCTATGTTTTTCCTGGCAGTTTATATTCACATTTTTAGATCATTATTTTATGGATCTTATAAATCTCCTAGAGAAATAATTTGGATACTTGGAATTATAATTTATCTCCTAATGATGGCAGCTGCTTTTATGGGATATGTTCTTCCTTGGGGACAAATGAGTTTTTGGGGTGCAACAGTAATAACCAATTTATTTAGTGCAATCCCACTTGTGGGGGAAAGTATAACAACTTGGTTATGGGGTGGTTACTCAGTTGATAATCCAACTCTTACAAGATTTTTTACTCTTCATTACTTGATACCGTTTTTAATACTAGGGCTTGTAGTACTTCACATATGGGCATTACATGTTCCTGGAAATAACAATCCAGTTGGTATTGATATTAAAAAACCTTCTAAAGATACAGTTCCGTTTCATCCATACATCGTAATTAAAGATGCTTTTGCGCTACTAATGTTTTGTATTGTTTTTGCGTTGTTTGTATTTTATCAACCAAATATTTTAGGACATGCTGATAATTATATTGAGGCGGATCCACTTGTTACTCCTGCTCATATAGTTCCTGAGTGGTACTTATTACCTTTTTATGCAATCTTAAGATCTGTTCCTGATAAACTTATGGGTGTTGTCGCTATGTTATCAGCTATTTTAATTTTAGCCGCTTTACCATGGTTGGATACGTCAAAAGTTAGATCAGCAGTATTCAGACCATTATTTAGACAGTTCTACTGGATCTTGGTAGCTGATGTTTTAATTCTAGGATATGTAGGGGCGATGCCAGCTGAAGGATTGTACTTGTTAATCGCAAGAGTTGCTACAGCATATTACTTTGCACATTTTTTAATTATTCTACCAGTTTTAGGATGGAAAGAAAAAACTACCCCGTTGCCTTTGAGTATTACCGAGCCAGTTTTAGGAGGCTCGCCAAATTTAGCTGCAGCAAGGAGTGATGAAAAAATAGAAAATATAATAAAGTGAGAAAGTTAAAAAATATTTTTTTTGTATTAATATTCTCTGTTATACTACTAAATTCATCTAACTCTGCTGAAAAATCACCTCCTTTTTTAGAGACCAAATGGACTTTCAAAGGTCTATTTGGAAAATTTGATAGAGCATCATTGCAAAGGGGTTATCAAGTATATACAGAAGTATGTGCATCTTGCCATTCCATGAAATATTTAACTTACCGAAATTTAGCTGAAAAGGGTGGACCAGAATTTACTGAAGCAGAGGCTAAAGCAATAGCTGCAAGTTTTGAGGTAACAGATGGCCCTGACAGCACTGGAGAAATGTTTGTAAGACCAGCCAAATTATCAGATAAATTTGTAATGCCATATGTCAATGAACAAGAGGCTAAAGCTGCAAATGGCGGCGCTTATCCACCAGACATGTCTGTACTAGTTAAGGCAAGAAAAGGTGGAGCAGATTATATTTATTCCTTATTGTTAGGATATTCTGAACCACCAGAGGGTGTAGAGCTTGATGATGGTGTTTATTACAATAAGTATATGTATGGCAATAAAATTAAAATGCCGGCTCCATTATCTGATGATTTAATTGAGTATTCAGATGGAACAAAAGCTACAGCTGAGCAAATGTCTAAAGATGTTACAAATTTTCTGATGTGGTCAGCAGAACCACATTTAGAGCAAAGACATAAAACAGGATTTAGAGTTATAGCTTATTTGATAATATTGACTGTATTGGTTTACTTCACAATGAAGAAGATATGGTCACGTGTTGAATCTAAAGTTTAGAACATCCCCATCTTTAACGATATAATCTTTACCTTCCAATCTCATTTTGCCGTTTTCTCTTGATTTTAACCAACCACCACTACCAACAAAATCTTGATAAGACACTGTTTCTGCTCTTATAAAACCTTTTTCAAAATCTGTATGAATTATTCCTGCTGCTTGAGGTGCCATACAATTTTTGTTAATTGTCCAAGCCCTTGTCTCCTCAACTCCTGAAGTAAAAAAAGTCTCTAAAGATAAAAGATCATATCCTTTTTTGATTAATAAATTTAATCCAGTATCATCGACGTTGATCATTTTCATATATTTTTTTCTTTCTTCATTTTCTAGTTCATTTAATTGATTTTCTATTTCAGCTGAAATAATTAGAGTGTTTTTAGAACCATATTTTTCAATAAAATTTTTTGTATAATCATTGCCTTTATCAATGCTATTTTCATCAACATTACAAACATACAATTTAGGCTTTATTGACAATAATCCTGACAATTTAACATCTTTTTTATCAAATTCATCGTATAATTTATTTATATCCTTGTTATCATTAATTAAATTCTGCGCTCTTTCTAGAATTTGGTTTTGATTTTCATCATTATTTTTTTTATTTTTCTTATCTAGTCTTTTTTGAATAGACTCCAAATCTGCCAAGGACATTTCTGTTTCAATTATTTCTAAATCTCTAATTGGATCAACTGTTGGATTTACATTCTGAATATCATCAGAATCAAAACACCTAATTAAATGAATAACAGCATCTACTTCTCTTATGTGGGATAAGAATTTATTACCTAATCCTTCACCTTTGGAGGCTCCTTCGACTAATCCTGCTATATCAACAAAAGATATTGTAGTATTTATTTTTTTTTTTGAATTTGAAATTTTAACCAATTCATCTAACCTATTATCTGGCACAGGAACTACACCTATATTTGGATCTATGGTACAGAAAGGAAAATTTGCTGCTTGGGCTTTACTTGAATTTGTAAGTGCATTAAATAAAGTAGACTTACCAACATTTGGTAAACCAACTATACCACACTTAAAACCCATTTAATTATTGTTAACTATGCTTGAGAATAAATCTAATTTTTTATCTATCAAAATAGCAATAGAGTCTATTATATTGTGAGTAATTTTTTCTAAGTGTTCTTGTTCATCATCAGAAAAATCATTTAAAACAAAGTCTGATACAGACATTTTATTCTCTGGTTTTCCAATCCCAATCCTCACTCTTGAATAGTCTTTTCCAATAAATTTATCCATTGAAGCAACTCCATTGTGACCTGCACTTGATCCACCAAATTTTGCCTTTATTTTTCCAAACTCTACATCTAGATCATCATGAAAAACAATGACATCTTCTGCATCTATTTTGAAATATTCAAGCAATTCTCTGATACATATCCCTGAGTTGTTCATGAAAGTCAGAGGTTTGATAGCATAAATTTTCTTTTCCCCAATATTACCTGTTGTAAGTAAACCCTTAAATTTTGGCTTTTGCTTTGAAAGACCAAATTTTTGATTTATCGCATCTACAACTTTAAAACCAATATTATGTCTATTATTATGACTGTTTGGGGTTGGATTGCCCAAACCTACGAGTAACAACATTTTATTTTATTATTATTTTCACAGATTATTATTTTTTCTCTGCTGGAGCTTTTCCTTCTTCTTTTCCTTTATCACCATCTGCAGCTTTTTCTGCACCTTCTTCAGGTTTAGCGCCTCCATCTGCAGCTGCTTCTGCAGCTTCTCCACCTTCTCCCTCAGCTTCAGCTGGTTTTTCAGGCTCTTTAACAACCGTTGGTGCTGCTACAGTCGCAATTACAAAGTCTCTTCCTTGAATTGTAGGTGTTACATTTTCAGGTAAATTTATAAAAGATATTTTAATACTTGCTCCAATATCTAAGTTATTTAAATCTACAACTAATTCTGTCGGAATATTTTCTGTAGGACATCTTAATTCAACTTTTCGCCTTACTATGTTTAGAACGCCACCCCTTTTTAATCCTGGTGATAATTCATGATTTATAAATTTAACTGGAATTTCTAAAATTACTTTTGCACCTTTAACGATTCTTAAAAAATCTAAGTGTATAGGCTCATCTGTAACTGTATCAAAATCAATTACTCTTGGTAAAACTTTTTGCTCTTTTCCATCTATATTAATTGAAATTATACTAGATAGAATATTTTCTTTACTAATTAATTTTTTTACATCTTTGTTTGAAATAGAAATTTTTTGATTTGGTTCTTCACCTCCATATATTATTCCTGGAACCATACCTTTGCTTCTAAGGGACTTAATTTCACCTTTGGTTTTTGTTTCTCTAATTGTGACTGCTAATAAACTCATAAAATGACGGGTTTTTAACTTATGAAACTAAATTTTACAAGTAAATTATTTAAATAGATCTGATACCGAAGTAGAATTTGATATTCTTTTAATGGCTTCTCCCACTAAATTTGAGATTGTCAATACCTCAATATTCTTGGCTTTTTTTACTTTAATAGAGTTATCTATTGTATCAGTTACAACTAAATTTTTTATCGAAGATTTCTTAATTTTTTCAACAGCATTACCACTTAATACACCATGTGTTACATACACATGAACATCTTTAGCTCCTCTTTTTTTTAATTCAGAAGCAGCATTTACAATTGTCCCACCAGAGTCGATTATGTCATCAACTAATATACAAATTTTATTTTTCACGTTTCCAATTACATTCATTACTTCTGATTTTCCAGGAGCAGGTCTTCTTTTATCTACTATTGCCAAATCTACGTTTAACAATTTTCCTAAAGCCCTTGCTCTTGCGGTACCGCCGACATCTGGAGCAACACAGATAATATTATTTTTTTTTAATTTCTTTTTAATATGTCTGGCAAATATTGGAGTTGCAAATAAGTTATCAACCGGAATATCAAAAAATCCTTGAATTTGTCCAGAGTGTAAATCTACTGTAACAACTCTATCCGCCCCTGCTTTTGCAATTAGATTAGATACAAGTTTTGCAGATATAGATGTTCTAGGAACTACCTTTCTATCTTGTCTTGCATATCCAAAATATGGGATCACAGCAGTTATGTTTTTGGCCGATGATCTTTTTAAAGCATCAATCGATAGAAGTAATTCCATTAAATTGTCATTTGCAGGAGATGAAACAGATTGAATTAAAAAAATACTATTGCCTCTAATATTTTCATTAATTTCGATATAGATTTCTCCGTCTGCAAATTTTCTTATGTTTGAATTTACTAGTCTATTTTTTAAAAATTTAGATATTTTTTGACTAAGATGTTTATTGCTGTTTCCTGTGAGAATTTTCATCCGAGATTTCCTATTTAATCATAATTGCAGAAATATTTCTACCATAATCGTTATGCTTATTTTTTTTTGATCTCCTGGAACTAAAAAAGTTATTTTCTAGAGCGTAGGTATCTTTTCTTATTATATCTATTTTTTTTACTCCATTTTCATAAAATTGTGATTTTATATATTTGCTTAGATCAAAATAAATTTTTTTCTTTTTAAATATGAAGAAATTCACATTTTTTTTATTTTTTTCCTTAAACAATTTAAAAAAATCATTTTTTACTTCATAGCTATTTTTTTTTATACATGGCCCAATGCAAACAATCATATCTTTCTCTGAGCATCCATTTTTTTTTAAAAGTTGAATTGTTTTTTTTACTATTCCCTTAAAAGCACCTTTCCACCCAGCATGTATTGCACCAATAAATTTTTGCTTTTTTTCTATAATTAGAATTGGTGCACAATCTGCAGTGAGTATACTAATCGCTATATTTCGCTTATTTGTAATCATCGCGTCTCCAGTTAATCTTTTTTTTGGAATACCACTTATTTTATTAACTTTGTTACTATGAATTTGATTAAGAGAAACTAGATTTCCACTTGTGCAGCCAATTTTTTTTGAAACTATTTTTAAATTTTTTTTTATATTAGCAATTTTGTCTTTTGAACCTTTTCCACAATTTAAACTTTTGTACATTCCTTTTGAGGTGCCACCCAATCTATTAAAAAAATAATGTGAAATGAATTTTTGATCTCTAAATATTTTTGATTTAATCACTTAAAACCCAAATTAAAATTATTTTTGGATTTGCTTACAAATAATACTTTAAACAAAGATCCCATATATTTTGCATCAATTAATCTTTTAATTCTATAAAATATGTCAGCTTTCTTACTAAATTGTAAATTTTTACTTATTATCTCAGCTCTTTTTAATATTCCTAATTTAATTAAGAAATTACCTTGGGTTGTTATTAAAGATTTTAAATTAGAATTTGCAAACTCTTTCTTGTACATTTTAAAATTTATTAAATGAGTAATATCTGAATTATAGGGATTTTCTAAAAAACTAATTTTTTTATGCTTCTCAACACTTTGTAAAGTATTTTTCATTTTTCCGTTGGTAAAACCATAGTCTATCATTAATAAACCACCATTATTTTTAAAAATAAGATCTGCTATTTCGTTAACAAATTTCATTGCTTGAGGTGAATATTCAACAAATTTTTCTTTTTTTATATCTTTACCTAAATATTTCTCAATTATTTTTGACGACACTTTTTGATCACAAACTTCAAACTTATTTTTTTTGTATGCTACATATTTTTCATACCAATTATTGCTTTTCTTTAAAAACTGCTTGATAGGAAAAGCATCAAAAAACTCATTAGCCAAGAATATAGTTGGAGCCTTTGGAATTTCTTTTAAATTCTTAATCCAACTTACTTTTTTTTTGTCTATTTTAGTCTTCTGAATTTTTAATAGTAATGGACTTTTTTCTAAAATTAAGAAATTTGCAGATAAATTAATGTCACTAAAATTATTTAAAGTTTTTATAATTTGTAACATCATCTCACCGTTGCCTGCACCAAGTTCTATAATATTTATTTTTTTTGGCTTTTTTAAATTCTCCCAAAAAGAAATTAGCCAAATAGATATCATTTCTGAAAAAAGAACAGAAATATTAGGAGATGTTATGAAGTCACCTTTATTTCCAAAAGGATTATTTTTAATATAATAACCATTATCTTTGTCATACAAAGACTTGTAAATAAATCTATCTAATGAAATTTTTTTATTGTGTCCTATTAGCATTTTTATAATAGATGATAATTAATCCACAGGTTAGTGTTATACAACTTATTATTTGCCCCATACTCAAGTTGAAAAATAAATAACCTAGCTGTTGATCTGGTTCTCTAAAAAACTCGATTACAAATCTAAAAAATGAGTATAAAATTAAAAAATACCCCGAAATAATACCAGGTGTTTGTCTTAGTCTATTAAATAACAAACTTAAAATAATAAATAAAATAATCCCCTCAAATATTGCCTCATAAATTTGCGAAGGATGCCTGTTTAAATCATCAATTTTTATAAACTTTACTGACCATGGCACATTTGTTTCTATGCCATAAAGTTCTGAGTTTATAAAATTTGAAATTCTTCCTAAAAAAATTCCTATAGGAGAACAAACAGCAACCACATCTAAATAATTAAAAATATTTTGATTTTTATTTTTGCAGAAAAAATAAGTTCCAATAATAATTCCAACTAGTGCACCGTGAAAAGACATGCCACCTTGCCAAATTTTAATAATCTCAATTGGATTACTAATAAAATAAATTGGATCATAAATAATTACATATCCAAGTCTTCCACCAATGATGATACTTATGATCAAATAAGTTATATAATCATCAAAATATTCTTTTTGAGTACTATCTTTAATTAGTTTGTTCTTTGCATAATACCAACCAAATACTAAGCCAATTATATAAGACAAAGAATACCATCTAATTTCTAGTGAAAAGATCTCAAAAGCGACTGGGTCAAAATTATTAATAAACATTTAATTGTAATATTATAAATATTACTTAAACTTTGATAAGAAATTATTATGTCAAAATCAAGATTCGTATTTGATAAATTTGCAAAGTTCCTGGAAGAAGGACTCGTAAATTACAAAGATTTTAGTGACGAGGTTGTGAATATTTTACGATCAAAAAAAGAAGAAATTATCCTCAAAATGAATTTAGTAAGTAAAGATGAAATCGATATATTAAATAAAAGAATTGAAAAATTAGAAAAAAAAATTGCTGAAAAAAAAATAAAAAAAAAAACTAAACGGGCAAAGAAATAATAACTTTTAATCCACCTAAACTAGACTTATCAAATTTAAGATCTCCCCCATGTGATTTTACGACATCTGATGATATAGCTAAGCCAAGACCAACACTTGACTTTGTTTCTGATCTACTTTTATCAATTTTATAAAACGGTTTCAAAACATTTTGATGTTCTTTTTGTGGTATTCCTGGACCATCATCCTCAATTGAAATATTAATAGTTGATCTTCCTTTTTTTAGATTCAATTCAACATTGTCAGCAAATTTTAAAGAATTATCTATAAGGTTATTAATACATCTGCTAATTAAATTTTTTCTTCCATCAAAATAAACTCTGTCTTTTAAAAAATATTTTATATTTGGTTTCTCATATTTTTTACAAATATCTTCAAGAAGAACAGAAATATCAAAAGTTTCAGTTTTGTCTTTTGCTCCAGATCTTGCGAATTGAAGATATTCATTTAGCATTTTTTCCATTTCATCAACATCTCTTGAGAGTTTCTCTACAACGCTTTTATCTTTAATCATTGCTATTTGAAGTTTTATCCTTGTTAATGGTGTTCTTAAATCATGACTTATACCTGATAACATTTCAGATCTTTGATTAAGATGCCTAATTATTCTTTTTCTCATTTTGTCAAACTCTAAACCAGCTTTTCGAATTTCAAGTGCTCCAGAAGGTCTAAATTCATCAATATCTTCTCCTCTACCAAATCTCTCGGATGCTTCTGCAAGTTTGGTTATAGGTCTAGTTTGATTCTTTAAAAAAATTATTGCTACTGCTATCATCAACAACGCTGGCAATGTTATCCAAAGACCAAATAATCTAGCTGAACTCGTTGTTAGTCTATCTCTTGGAATATAAAATTGGAAATAGCCTTTTGAGTATCCTATTTTCAAATCAACAACTTCTTTAAAATTTGTTGTATCAAACCAGTAAGTTAAATTTTTTTTCTTTAATTCTCTTCTTAGTGATCGATCTACTGGACTGAACCATCTTTCTGGGATTTTATTTGGTAAGATTTTATCTTTCTCATATTTGATATTAAAACCCAAATGTTCTTTGAATAAAATTATTATAAAATCTTTGTTTGTTTCATCATTATCATATGCATCTACAAATGTTTTGACCTCAGAAACTAATGCTCTAGTCATTCCAGAATTAGTTTTGATCCATAGACTATCAAAAAAAACTAACGAAATAGTGATTTGCATAACAACTATTGGAACAGCAACTATGAGTAGACCTCTATAAAAAAGTCTTTTAGGTAAAATATTTTTTATATATTTACTCAATCCATAAAACATAACCTTCACCTCTTATAGTTTGTAAATAATTTGGGCTTTTAGGGTTTTCTTCAATTTTCTTCCTAAGTCTTGTAATAATTACGTCAACTGATCTTTCTTTATCAATTTTTATAAGATTTCCAATCTCTTCTCTTTTAAAAATTTTTCCAGGAGAGTTCACCATTTTATCCAAAATAATTTTTTCTGTATTATTGATTTTTATTGATTTGTCGTTTTTCAAAATAAACTGTTTGTTAAGATCTATTTCAATTTTACCAAATTTAAATTTTCTTTTTGTGTATCTATATTTTGTTTTATTTAAGATATTATTAATCCTAAGTATTAATTCTTTAGGCTCAAAAGGTTTTGGAAGGTAATCATCTGCACCAATATCTAAACCCTCTATTCTCTCTGAGGCTTCACCTTTCGCTGTTAAAAGAATTATTGGGGTTGAAATTTTGTCTTTATTTTCTTTTGTAAACTCTAAACCACTTTTGCCCGGCATCATTATATCAAGCACTATTAAATCAAATTTTATAACCTTAACTTTTTCAAGAGCATCTTCAGCGCTATTTGAGCTAGTTACGAGATAATTATTTTGAGAAAGATATTCTTTAACTAATTCTCTTATACCATCATCATCATCTACAACTAAAATATGTGCTTTAAATTTTTCCATTAATTATTTTTTTTAAAACATTGTCAAAACTAACAACCTCATTTGCTTTTGATGCGGAGAATGCCTGATAAATTCTTTTCTTTTGAGCTGAGAAAATTTCATTAAATAATTTCTCTCCCTCTTCTGTTAAGTAGACATGCTTTATTCTTGTATCTACTTGGTCTTTTTCATATTTTATAGCTTTTAAGTTTATTAAATCTTTCAAAACTCTATTCAAACTTTGCTTTGTAACTTTCAACTTTCTTAAGAGGTCTGATATTGTAATACCCTCATATAATGAAATTAAGTGAATAACCTTATTATGCGCGACACCTATGGAGTATTTATTCAATACATTTTTAGCATCTGAGACTGTCTCTCTGTAGCCAAGAAATATTTTTTCAATATATTGTTTGAGATCCTCATCTTTTAAATATAAAAGTTTTTTCATATTGGTAAGTTATATTGACATATTATATATACAAATATATTTTTTTATAAAATTAAATAATGATACCTTTTGATAAACGATCAGGAAAAATTTGGTACAATAATGAGCTTGTTGAATGGCAAGATGCAAAATGCCATGTAATCAGTCATGGACTTCATTATGCAAGTTTAGTTTTTGAAGGTGAAAGAGTTTACGATGGAGAAATATTTAAGCTAGAGGAGCATACAGATAGATTATTTTATTCTGCAAAAAGATTAGACATTAATATTCCTTATACAAAAGATGAAATAAATGAAGCTTCAAAAAAAATTGTAGCGGTTCAAAATATTCAAAATGGATATGTAAGACCATTTGCTTGGAGAGGAAGTGAGATGATGGGTGTGTCTGCACAGAAAAATACAATTAATGTAGCAATAGCTACATGGGAATGGCCTGCATATTTTGATCCAAAATTAAAAGCTGAAGGAATAAGATTAAATATTTCTAAATGGCGAAGACCAGCTCCAAATACTATTCCTTGGGATGCAAAAGCAGCTGGATTATATATGATTTGTACTCTTTCAAAACACGAAGCTGAACAACAAGGGTATTCTGAATCATTAATGTTAGATTTTGAAGGTAATGTTGCAGAAGGAACAAGTGCAAACATTTTTTTTAAAGATAAAAATAATGAATTACATACACCAACACCAGATTCTTTTTTAAATGGTATTACGAGACAAGCTGTAATTGAGTTAGCCAAATCAAAAAATATTAAAGTTTATGAAAGAAAAATTTCTCCAGATGAACTAGGTAATTTTGATGGATGTTTCTTAACTGGTACTGCAGCTGAAATAACACCTGTTGCAAGCATAGCAGATCATAAATACAAAATTTGTAATGTTATATTAGGATTATCAAAAAGCTTTGATCAGTTAGTTAGACAAAAAAAAGCTGCCTAATCCTTATTATCTTCAGATATTGCGTGGTCTATTCCTTTTCTTAGATAATCATATCCAGTATAAAGTGTTAAAAACGCAGAAAGCCACAAAATAATAATGCCAATTGTTTGAGCATTATAATCTTGAAAATTTATTAATTTATTTCCTGTTTCCCCAGTCAGAAGTATTGCTATCGAAAACATCTGCAAGAATGTTTTAAGTTTTGCTAAATTAGAAACTGGAAGCTTTATTTTTCCTTTCGCTAGAAATTCTCTTAAACCTGAAATTAGTATTTCCCTTGTAAGAATTATAATAGCTGCAATAACTTCGTAATTTTTTATTGTTTGGTCCATAACTAATAAAATTAACGCAGTTGCAACAATAATTTTATCTGCAATAGGATCTAAAAGTTCACCAAGTTTAGACTCTTCTTTAAACATCCTCGCTAAAAGGCCATCTAAAAAATCTGTAAATGAGGCAATTAAAAAAAGAGCAAATGGTATAACGTCTCCATAAAATCCAGGAAGGTAGAATGTAAAAACAAATATTGGAACAATTATTATTCGTCCAATTGTTAAATAATTAGGTATTTTAAATTTCATTCGTGAAAGAAGTTATATATTTTTTTTGCAACTTTTTCCTCAACTCCATCAACTGATTTTATTTCATCTAAACTAGCTGATTCCACAGCTCTGGCTGAACCAAAATGATTTAATAATGCCCTTTTTCTGATAGATCCAATACCATCAATTTGATCTAATAATGATTTGCTTATGCCCTTTTTTCTTTTTGCTCTATGAGCACTTATTGCAAATCGATGGGATTCATCTCTCAGTCTTTGTAAAAAGAATAATGTTGGATCATTTTTCTCGAATTTGAACTCTTTTCCATTATGAAAAAATGTTTCATTTCCACTATTTCTCATTTTGCCCTTTGCTATAGCTACAATAGGTATTTCATGTAGACCGAGTTCATTCATCGCTTCTCTAGCAACAGAATATTGACCTTTCCCTCCATCAATTAAAACTAAATCAGGAAAAGTTAAATAATTATCTTTCTCTTGAACTGCTCTTTTAAATCTCCTGTTAAGAACTTCTTTCATCATTCCATAATCATCTTGAGCATTTTTTTGAATTTTTATATTAAATTTTCTATACCTTTTTTTAACGAACCCTTCATCACCATAAGAAATTAAAGCTCCCACACTGTTTGTGCCTTGAATATGGCTATTATCATAAACCTCAACTAAATTAATATTAGTTTCAAGATTGAATTTTTTTGATACTGCATCGAAAAGATCTCTATTATTCTGACTCTCGTAAAGTTTTCTATTCAAACTATCTTTTGCATTATTTATTGCTTGATTTATAACTTTTAGCTTCGTCCCTTTTTTTGCAACAGTAATTGTGATTTGTTTACCTTCTTTTTGTGTAAGTGTTTTTTCAATTAATTCTTTCTCTTTAATTTCATTAGATAAAATTATTGAAGATGGCACACTTTTATTTTCATAAAATTGAGAGACAAAAGAATTAATGATATCACTTAGATTTTCTTCTGGATCATGCTTTGGAAAAAAAGCTTGATTACCCCAATTTTGTTTTGACCTATAGAAAAAAACCTGAATGCAGGTTTTTCCAGACTCTTTGTATCCTGCAATAACATCTGCTTCGACTAAATTTGCTTCATTAATTCTTTGAGAAGATTGAATAATATTTAATGATTTAATTCGATCTCTTAATATTGCTGCTTTTTCAAAGTCTAAATCCTCACTAGCCTTTTCCATTTGATTAGATAAGCTTTTCTGAATTTTTCTAGATTTGCCTGACACAAACTCAATTGCATCATCAACAGTTTGTTTATAATCACTCTCAGTTACGTAACCAACACAAGGTCCTGAGCACCTTTTAATTTGATAAAGTATACAGGGTCTTTCTCTATTTTTGAAAACAGTATCATCACAAATTCTGAGATGAAATATTTTTTGGATCATTTTTATAGTCCAATTTGCAGATCCAGCTGATGCAAATGGTCCAAAATAAAATCCTTCTTTGCCTTTTTTTCCTCTGTGCCTTTTGATTTGTGGCCATTTATCTTTGTTGCCTATAAAAATAAAAGGAAAGGATTTATCATCTCTTAGTAAAATATTAAATTTTGGTTTAAATTTTTTAATTAAATTTGCTTCTAAAAGTAAAGCTTCACTTTCATTTGAGGTGGTAGTAATTTCGAGTCTTTTTGTTTGAGAAAGCATTCTCTCAGTTCTAATGATATGATTTTTCTCTGAAACATAACTTTTAAGTCTGTTTGGAAGATTTTTTGCTTTGCCCACATAAAGGATTTCTCCTTTTGAATTAAGCATTCTATAAACACCTGGCAGCTTAGGAACCAAGGGCAATTCTTTTTTAATTACTTCTTTACCTATATCAGAGCTGATCATGGCTTCTTTTTTTAGAAATTTGGATCCCAACTGAGCTGCAATCCTTCATTATTTCTAATTTTTCGATTTGAAGAGTAATTTTATCTATTCTTTTATCTTTGAATAGCTCATCAAAAACATCTTCTGCCAACGTTTCAAGAAAATTGTAATGTTTGTTTTTTACTAGTTTTTTTATTAATTTTACTATTTTAGCGTAATTAACTATCGATTTAATATCTTTATCGTTAGACGGCTGTTTATCTTGATAATTTACTTCTAAATTAAATTTTACTTTTTGTGTTTTTTCTTTTTCAAAATCAAAATAACCAAGTTTTAAATCTAACACTAATTCATTTATTAATACCTTCTTTTCGTAATTAAATAGGCTTTTATTTTTATCTATTTTTACAACTTTGAGATTATTTTTTTTCATTACAACAAATTCTCTTTAAAAAAATTTATAAATTGAGGCATATATTCATCCATGTGATCACCACCGATCATTACTCCTCTATCAAGACATTTTTCTTTTTTTAAAACCTTAAATGAATTTTTCCAAGCTTTTTTTGGCTCCTCTTGTGCTGCTTTATAAAATTCATCAAGTGAAGAATATAATTTATATTTTTTTAATACTAAATCTGGCCATTCACTTCCAACAATAAATCCATCATTATCAACAAAAAATGCTGGACACTTACTAACTGTCATTGCTTTATATTTTTTAGGTTTTTGGCCATAATGAAAACCATGATACCAACCCTCTTTAATATCAATCTCAATCTGTCCAGGCTCAGATTTAATCTTATTTACATAATCTTCACAAGGTTTTGGCAATGTATAGTCATCAGCAGCTCCATGAACATAAAGTAATTTAGTATTTGATGTTAGTTCTGGTTTATTAAAGAAACCTGCAAGCTTACATTCTGCTGCTTCAGGTAATATTGCATCAAAACCACTAGTCCCATCTAAAAATTTAGATGTGAATTTTACATCTGCCAGATAAAGACTGTTATTCCCACCCCTTGAATGACCTGTTGTCCCAAACTTTCCGTTAGATCTCGGATGAGATTGTAACAACTTGTAAGCCATAATAGCATCTATTGCTCCGTTAATTAGTGGGATTTTAGATTGATCTCTCCATGTATCTTTCGCACCTCTATGACAGAAATTGTCAACATACATTACACCAATACCAGCATCTATTAGATTTCTAGTTCCATGATAAACAAAATCATTCCACACATACTCGCCTGGACCTCCACTACTATGTGTCCATATAACTATAGGAACTTTACTTGAACCCTCAGGCAATTTTAGATAACCAGTAATTTCTATTGGATTTTTTTTATGACCTTCAGTCAGAACAGTTCTTTGATCAAAGCCAGAAAAAGAATTAAATTTTATTAACTCACCACCTTTTGTTAATTTATTTTTTGAAACCCAGTTTAAAACTGATTTTGATTTTTTACATTCTGCCCTAATATCAATGTTTATATTTTTTGTAGAATGAGCTAAAACACTTGTTCCAAAAACAAAGGAAAAACAAATTGTTAGTATTTTTTTCATTCCTTACCACCCATTATGTCTGGAGTTTGCCAGTTCAAGTTTTGACCGCTATCAATTGCAATAACTTGACCAGTAATTGATCTATTTTTAATAAAAAAGTCAACAGCATTGCAGATTTCTTCTACATTTGTCTTTTTTTTAAGAGGTGTCGCCATGTATTGCTTTTTAAAATGTTTATCAGACTGTCTTTTATTTTTAATAGTTGGACCCGGAGCAATTCCA
>CACLYQ010000013.1 GCA_902611175.1 uncultured Pelagibacteraceae bacterium | reverse complement strand
TCGATTCTCAACGCATCAACTGTAATATCTTGTGTAGCCGAAGCAATTGCTATAACTAATCCAACACTAATTAGTAACGCCAAATTTTCTGTAGGGTTAATAAAACTCCAAACAATTAAACTAAATAAAATTATAATTTGCATAAGGACAATCCAGCCTCGTCGATGTCCTAATCTTTTTGTTAAAAATGGAATTTGTATTCTATCAATTATTGGTGCCCATAAATAATTAAAGGCGTACACCCCAAATATTAAACCTGCCCATCCAATAGTTGATCTACTTAAACCTTCTTCTTTTAGCCAAAGGCTTAAACTGCTGGCAATTAAAACCCAAGGAAATCCACTAATTGCACCAAGAAGTAATATTCTTAGCATTCTAATATCCTTGTAAACTAAAATAGATTCTGACCAGGTTTGTTTTTTTTCAAACATTAATATTTTCTCCAAAAAGATGGAATAAATAATACTAGAATTGCAAATAATTCCAACCTTCCAAGTATCATTGCAGCACTGAGAACCCATTTAGAAAAATCAGACAGGCTTGAAAAACTTCCGTTTGGACCAATAATATCACCTAAACCTGGACCAACATTTGAAATTGACGTGGCAGCCGCTGAAATTGCGGTAATAAAATTTAATCCATCAAGCGATAAAAGTGCAGTCACAACAAAAAATATTAATATATAAAAAAAGATAAAAGAAATAATTGAGTCCATAAATTTTTCATCCACATTATTATTTTGATATTTAATTTTGAAAATTCCTCGAGGGTAAATTATTTTTTTCAGCTGGTTTGATATGAATTGATACAAAATTTGAACTCTAAAAATCTTTATTCCGCAAGTTGTAGAGCCTGCACAGCCTCCAATGAACATTAAAATTATGAAATATACTAATGGAAATTGACCCCAATTACTAAAATTTTCTGTAGCATATCCTGTTCCGGTTAAAATAGAAATTATATTAAAGCTAACAGATAAAAAACTTATCTCAGTTAAGCTTTTATTTATAACAGATAAATAAAAAAACATTAAAAGAATTGAAATAATAACCAAAATTATAAAAGTTTTTATTTGTGTGTCTTTGAAAAATATTTTCTTATCTCCAGCTAAGTATTTGATGTAACTAATAAAAGGTATACTTCCAAGAATAATAAATATTATTGCATTAATTTCTATTAACGAGCTGTTAAAATAACCTATAGATTCATTATAATTTGCAAAACCTCCTGTTGCTATTGTTGTCATAGCATGTACGATGCTATCAAAAAAACTCATCCCAAATATAAAATAAAAAAAAGCACAAGTTAAAGTTAATAAGGAATATATAGACAATAATCTCAAAGAAACTTCTTTAGTTTTAGGAAAAATTTTTTCAGAAGTATCATTAGATGAAATATTGAAAAGTTGCATACCCCCTATATTCATTAAAGGCATTAAAGTGATTGCCATTACAATAATTCCAATACCACCAAACCACTGTAACATTCCTCTCCAAAGTAATATCGCTTTAGATGTTTCATTTAGATTGGTGATAATTGTAGATCCTGTTGTTGTAATACCAGACATGCTCTCAAAAAACGCATCTGTAAAACTCAAATCCGTACTAGAAAAAATTAAAGGCAAAGAACCAAATATAGCAATACTTAACCACGAAAGTGCTGTGAGCAAAAAAGCTTGAGGTAAACTTATCTTTTTATCGTGATCATAATTAGAAATGAAAAATAAAAATCCAAAAACAATAGTAACAATCATTGATCCGATAAATCCTGCATCAATTTGATCAAATATTAATTGAACCAAAATAGGTACAATCATTGAAAGACCTAAAATAATTTGCAAAACCCCTAATGTAAAAAAGACAGTTTTATAATTGGACATTTTGAATGGACATTATTTTATGGTAAATAAATTTCAACTCTATATGAATTATTAAAAAGGCTGATATTAAGGATATTTAAGTAGTTGTGATAGACAAAACAAATTTTGACAAAACAAACGCCTGGCCATTTGTTGAGGCAAAAAAGCTATTAAGAGAGAGAAAATCAAACATAGAAAAAAAAAATAAAATAGTTTTACAAACAGGTTATGGCCCTAGTGGTCTACCTCATATAGGTACATTTGGAGAAGTTGCAAGGACGACAATGATTGTCAACGCTCTTGATCATTTAACAGATATTCCAAAGGAAATTATTACATTTTCTGATGATATGGATGGTCTTAGAAAAGTACCTGAAAATGTTCCAAATCAAGAAAAGCTCAAAAATAATCTTCACAAACCTTTAACGGATGTCCCTGATCCATTTGAAAAGTTTCGTAGTTTTGGAGAACATAATAACAATATGTTGAAACAATTTCTTGATAATTTTAAATTTAAATATTCATTTAAAAGTTCTACAGAACTCTACAAGTCTGGTTATTTTAATGACACCCTAAAATTAGTTCTAGAAAATTACGAAAAAATTATGGAAATAATTCTTCCAACTTTAGGCAAAGAAAGGCAGAAAACCTATTCTCCCTTTTTACCAATATGCCCAGAAACTGGAAAAGTTCTTGAAATACCTGTTTTAGAAATTGATTCTAAATCTTCTAAAATCATATTTGATAATAATGGATCAAAATTGGAAAAAAGTATTTTAGACGGGAACTGCAAATTGCAATGGAAAGTTGATTGGGCAATGAGATGGTACGCTTTAGATGTTGATTTTGAAATGTATGGAAAGGATTTAATTGAGAGTGCAATTCTTTCAACTAAGATTATTAAAACATTAGGTAAATCTAACCCATCTGGTTTTGCTTATGAGCTTTTTTTGGACGAAAAAGGTGAAAAAATATCTAAATCAAAAGGTAATGGGGTAACTATAGATGAATGGCTGAATTATGCATCTCCTCAAAGTCTATCTCTTTACATGTATCAAAATCCAAAAAGAGCAAAAAAATTGTACAGAGAAGTTGTTCCAAAAGCTGTTGATGAATATCTAGATTTTATAGAAAAAGGAAAAACTCAAAATGATTTACAGAAGTTAATGAATCCAGTTTGGCATGTACATAATGGATCAATGCCAGAGGAAAATACAATTATGACTTTTTCAATGCTTTTAAATTTAGTTGAAACAAGTAATGCGGACAACAAACAATTACTTTGGAAATTTGTAAAAAAATACAAGTCAGAAATTAATGAAAATGATCATCCAATTTTTGATAATTTAATTGAATATGCAATAAAATATTTCAATGATGTTATAAAAATAAAAAAAATTTACAAAACTCCAAATGAAAAAGAGAAAGTTGCACTGAAAGCATTAATTAAGTCTTTAGATAATTGTAATGATAAAATGGCTCCTGAAGATATTCAGACAAATATTTTTACCGTAGGAAAAGAAAATGGTTATAAAGAAAATTTAAGAGAATGGTTTAAGCTTATCTATGAGGTTGTATTTGGTGATGAAAATGGACCCAGAATGGGCTTCTTCATTAGTTTTTTTGGAGTAAATGAAACTAAAGAATTGATAAGAAAAAAGGTTGAAAATGTTTAATCTTATAAGACCATTTATATTTAAATTTAGCCCTGAAGTTGCTCACTCACTAGCAATAAAGGCTTTAAAGTTAAATCAGATACCAGCTATAGATAAAACAACCAGAGTTACTATCCAAACTAAATTTTTAAACAAAACGTTAAAATCTCCTCTAGGTGTAGCTGCTGGATTTGATAAAAATGCAGAAGTTTACAATCCTCTATACAAACTAGGATTTGGTTTTGTTGAGGTAGGTACAATTACACCTAAACCACAAATAGGAAATCCAAAGCCAAGAGTGTTCAGATTGGAAGAAGATGAGGCTTTAATTAATAGACTTGGATTTAACAATATTGGATCAGAAGAAAGTAAAAAAAATATTGAAAATAATTCACCTAATGGATTACTTGGTATTAATATAGGACCTAATAAAGATACTGAAAACAGAGTTGAAGATTATTTAATTTGTTTCAGAAAATTTCATAATTTAGCAGACTATATTACAATTAATATCTCTTCTCCTAATACAGAAAATTTAAGAAACTTTCACAAAAATGAAGATTTAGATAATCTTTTAAAATGCATAAATGAAGAAAAGAAAAATTTAAATTCAAATGTGCCAATAGCAGTCAAGGTATCTCCTGATATTGATGAAAACAGTATTGATGAAATCTCAGAACTTTTTTTAAAATATAATGTTAAAATAGTTATAGTTTCAAATACGACAGATAGAAATAGAGAAAATATATCTAATATAAATAAATTAGAGAAAGGCGGTTTGTCTGGAAAACCACTTGAAAATATCTCTAATGAATTAATTAATAAATTTTTTAAATTAGTTGGAAAAAAAATCTTAATAATTGGAGTTGGAGGTGTTGATTCTGCCGAAGGAGTTTTTAATAAAATTGTAAGCGGTGCAACTCTTGTGCAATTGTATACAGGCATGGTTTATAAAGGACCGACTATTGCTTCAAAGATTAATAAAGATCTCGACGAAATTGTAAAAAGAGAAGGTTTTAAAAATATTTCTGAAGCTATTGGAACAAAAAATTAATCTTGACTGGTATTCTTTAAGACCATATACATCTTGAAAATTTATGTCTAAAAAATGCGAACTTACTGGTAAAATACCTCTAAAAGGCCATAATGTTAGTCACGCTAACAATAAAACTAAGAGAAGATTTCTTCCAAATTTAAAGAAAGTAAAATTTAAAAGTGAACTTTTAAAAAAATCTTTGAGGTTAACAGTTTCAAATGCAGGTGTTAGATCTGTAGATAAAAAAGGTAGCTTTGATAATTTCTTAAAATCTGCAAAATCAAGAGATTTATCGTTGAGATTAAAAAAGCTTAAAAAATCACTAATCGCAAAAACAGCATAATGAATAAAGTTTTCCTTACTCTCTCATTTTTAATGGGATTGGTTGTGCTAGCATCTAATTATTTAGTTCAGTTTCCTATAAAATATTACGGTTTAGAGGAAATTTTAACTTACGGTGCTTTTAGTTATCCAATTGCATTTTTAATTACAGATTTAGCCAACAGATCCTTTGGAAAATTAGTAGCTAGAAAAATTGTCTATATAGGCTTCACAATTGGAATTTTATTTACTTTAATATTTTCAACTAATTTTACTGATCTTATTTCTATAAGAATAGCAATTGGTTCAGGAACAGCTTTTATAATTGCTCAACTTTTAGATGTTCAGATATTTGATCAATTAAGACAAAAAAAGTGGTTTATAGCACCTTTAACATCTTCTTTAATAGGTTCAACTGTTGATACTTTTTTATTTTTCTCAATATCATTCTATGGAACGGGAATTCCTTGGGTAACTTTATCGTTAGGAGATCTTGCGGTAAAAATATTTGTAGCTCTTGTAATGTTGATACCTTTTAGATTATTACTCGGCACACTAAAAGCAGCATAACTAAATTTTAGGTTCTTGTTGGGTCATGCAATGTATTGCACCAAATCCCCATATCAATTTGCTACAGTCAACTGTTTCGATTTTTCTATTTCTAAAGTAATTTTTGAAAATTTTAATTGCAATATTGTCTTCTTTTACTTTGAATATTGGAAGAATTATTTTTTTATTACAAATATAAAAATTCATATAACTTGCAGGAACTCTTGTATTCTCAATATAAATTGGTGAAGGCATAGGAACTTTTATAATTTTGAATTTCTTTCCTTTCTCACATTTACTTTCTTTCAATATATTTAAATTTTTATTTAAGTTTTTGTAATTTATATCTTTTTTATTTTTTTCAACTGCAGTCATAATTGTATTTCTTGAAACAAATCTTGATATGTCATCAACATGTCCATGTGTATCATCGCCTGCAATTCCTTTTTTAAGCCATATAAAGTTTTTTATATTTAAGTATTTATTAAACATTTTTTCGTAGTCTTTTTTTTTAAAATTTTTATTTCTTTCTTGAATTTTGCTTAACAAACATTCTTCGGTTAATAAAATTGTACCTGAGCCATTTATATCAAATGCCCCTCCTTCCATGATTATTTTTCTAATTCTGCCTTTTTTTTTGATTATTGGATCAATCTTTTTAAAATTAGCAATTTTACTAATACTATTATTGATTTTATTGTCATTTTTATAATTTTTATACTTTGACCATCCGTTAAAACCAAAATTTAGTATTACTTTTTTCTTTTCGACTTTATTTGTTATAAAGATGGGTCCAGAATCTCTTAACCATATTCTATCAGTTTTAATATAGTGGAAGTTGATATTTTTAATTTTATTAAGTTTTATTAATTTTTTTATATTTTTTATATTTTTGCTAACGATTAAGTTAATTTTTTGATTTTTTGAAATTTTTTTAATAATCTTTAAAATTACTTCAGGAATAAATTGATATAATCCAGGCCAATCGTTTTTATTATAAGGCCAAGCAATCCAAACTGAATTTTGAGGCTCCCATTCAGCCGGCATTCTAAATCCATTAAAGTTTTCATTCATCTGCAGGATTTTTTAGTATGCCTTTATAAAAATCGATTCTTCTATCTCTTAAAAAAGGCCAATGCTCTCTGGCTGAATCAATTTTTTTATAGTTTATTTCACGAATTAAAATTTCTTCTTTTTTATTCCCAAGTTTTCCAATTATTTGCCCGCTAGGATCTATGATCATTGAGTTTCCCCAGAATTCTATTTTCTTCTTACCTTTTTTTTCTGTTCCAACTCTATTTATAGCAACCACATAAGTACCATTTGCGATTGCGTGAGATTTTTGCATTGTTATCCAAGAATCTAGTTGAGATTTTCCAAATTTTTTTTTCTCTTTAGGATGCCATCCAATAGCAGTAGGGTAAAAAATTATTTGTGCACCTTTAAGTGCAGTCAATCTTGCAGCTTCTGGAAACCATTGATCCCAACAAATTAAAGGTCCAATTTTACCAAATTTTGTTTTAACAGATTTAAAACCTAAATCTCCAGGAGTAAAATAAAATTTTTCATAATAACCAGGATCATCTGGTATATGCATTTTTCTATATTTTGATAAAATTTTACCTTTCTCGCTAATAACGATACTAGTATTATGATAGAAGCCATGTGTTTTTTTTTCAAATAATGAAATCATTAATACTGTTTGTAAATCTTTGGCTAATTCACAAAATATTTTTGTAGTTCTGCCGGGTATTTTTTCCGCTAGTTTAAAGTTGGAATGACTTTCTGTTTGACAAAAATAATTTGATAAAAATAGTTCTGGTACACAAATTATTTTAGCTTTTTTTGATGCTGCTTTTTTTATATTTTTAATAGCTGAATTTATATTTTTTTGAGTATTATCTGAAATTTTACTTTGAATAATTCCAATTTTTACTTTTTTGATCATCAATCAAAATATTTTGGAAAAGTTTTTTCTGTCTCTATTTTTCCACTCTCCAGTATGAAAGGCGTCACTTGCTATTAATGGTAAAACACTAGTAGCTTCAGCAAATACCATTTGTTCTTTGGTAGTATCAACCTTACCCCATGAACTTGCTTCTTTTAATGTTGAACTACTGCAAGCCCCATCTCTTGAGTCAGCAACAGTAATTTGTATTGCATATTTGTGCATATCTACATTTTTTCCCAAAAGTTCAGCACAAATTACCGTGTCTTGTATAAAGTTTTTAGGAACTCCACCACCAATCATAAATAATCCCGAACCTTTAGATTTAATTTTAATCTCTGTTAATTCTCTAAATTCTCTAATTGAGTCTATTGTAATATGATTTTTTGGATTTCTCTCTTGATGCATGACTAATCCAAAACCTGCACTTGAGTCTGTAAATGCAGGACAGAATATAGGTACATCGTTATCAAAAGCTGTTTCAATTAAAGAACCTTTCTTTTTAGAATTAGTTTTTAGATACTTGCCAATCTCTTTAATAAATTCTCTCGATGTGTAAGACTTCGGCTCAAGTTTGTCTGCTATTTCTCCTATTGTTTTATCACAAACCTGGAGCTCCTCTTCATCGATGTAAGTATCATAAATCCTATCTATATAATTGTCTCTAAGTTCATTATCATTTTGATATTGTGATCCTTGGTAATGTTTAAATCCAAGCGCTTCAAAAAAATCCATATCTATTATAGATGCTCCAGTTGCTACAATTGCATCTACCATGTTGTATTTAACCATATCTCTATAAATATGCATACATCCAGCGGCAGAAGTAGACCCTGCAAGAGTTAAGAATATTGTGCAATCTTTATCTTTAAGCATTTCATTATATATCTTGGATGCATTAGCAGTTTCTCTTGAAACAAAAGACATTTTTTCCATAGAAGATATAATTTTTCTAGAGTCAAAAGATGTAATATCAATATGTTCAACCTCTTTACTTAAAAAGTCTTTTTTTCTGTTATGATTAAGATTTTTTGTATCTGACATTATGCAACAAGAAACTCTTTATTTGTTTCTTTGTCATACATCGTCATTATTGGATCATCACAAACTTCGTAAATACTATCAGAATAATATCCATTAAATTGAGTTCTAAATGTCAATCCGTATGCTCCTAATTGACCTAATTCAATGTAATCACCTTCTTTAATATTATTAGGTAGAATAAAAGGTCCCTTCATATAATCCATGCTATCACATGTTGGTCCATAAAAATCAAATGAAGTCAATTTTTTTGATATAATTCTTCCACTTGTAATTATCCTTGATGGATAAACTATATTAGGCACACCCGCATCAAATAAAGTTCCATATGTTCCATCATTAATATATAGCTTTTGTTTTTTTCTTAAGTTTACTCTCACAATTGTCGAACCACTTTCTGCAACAATTGCTCGACCTGGCTCACATATAATTTCTGGTTTTTTTTCTAATTTTAATTTATTTAATGAATTTTTTATTTCCTCAAAATAAGAGTCTAATGATTGAGGAACTAAGTCAGGATAGATTGTCGGAAATCCTCCGCCTATATTTATAACATCTGGAACTATTTTTGTTTTTTTTATTATATATTTAATTTCATTAATCCCTTTTGAATAGGATATTGGATGCATACATTGCGAACCCACATGAAAACTTAATCCTATTTTTTTTGCATACTGTTTTGTTAATCTATAAAGCCCTATTGCTTCAGAAGTTTGTGCGCCAAATTTTTTAGATAAATCTATTTCTGCGTGTTCATTAGAAACTGCAACTCTCACAAATAATTCTAAATCCTTAGCTTGATTAGTACTATTAAGAATTTTTATTAATTCATCTTTTGTATCTATTGAAAAAGTCTTAATATTATAATTGAAATATGCTTCGTTTATACTTTCCTTGCTTTTTACAGTATGCATGTAGGAGCATTTTGCATCTGGGCTAACACTTCTAATTGCCTCAACTTCTTTAATTGAAGCGATATCAAAATCATTAATTCCGCTTTCCACGATAGTTTTTAATACTAATGGATGCGGGTTAGTTTTAACTGCATATAGGATTTTACCAGGAAATTTATTCTGAAAAAATTTAGAAGCTATATTTATAGAATCTCTTCTAATACAATAAACAGGTTCTGTTGGTTTCAGTTGGTTTACCAATTTATCAACTGATTTAAATTTTTGCATTTAAAGCTCCAAAAAAAATTTAACAAAAAAAACCGGCATAACTGCTATGCAAGTTTATATAAAACGAGCATTTATGCAGAAAATGAGCCAATGTAAAGTAAAATGTACCCTTGAAATAATTTAGAATGTTTCCATATAAGGTCTATGCCAGAAGCAGAAGTATTAAAAAAAATAACAGAATTTAAGGATAAATCTCTACTTATAGTAGATGATGATAACCCTTTTAGAGAAAGACTAGCTCGAGCAATGGAAAAAAAGGGCTTTTCTGTTTCACAAGCAGAGGGTGTAAAAATTGGAATAGAGTCTGTGAAATCAAAAAAACCTGCTTTTGCAGTTGTTGATTTGAGACTAAACGATGGAAACGGACTAGAAGTTGTAAAAGAAATCCAGAAAAATAACTCAGAGAGCAGAATAGTGATGCTTACTGGCTATGGAAATATACCAACTGCAGTAGCAGCCATCAAAGAAGGTGCAATAGACTATTTAGCTAAACCAGCAGATGCAGATGACGTAGAAAAAGCACTTTTAGCTGATCCAAATAAAAAAGCTGCTCCACCAGAAAATCCAATGTCCGCTGATAGAGTTAAATGGGAACATATTCACAGAGTTTTTGAATTATGTAACAGAAATGTATCTGAGACTGCAAGAAGACTTAAAATGCATCGAAGAACACTTCAAAGAATTCTATCAAAAAGATCTCCAAGGTAATTCTAAATATATTTTCTAAGTTTAATAATTTTATTAACTAAAGCTGTTAGTAATAATATCTTAAATAATTCAGCATAAAGAAATGGGTAAACACCAAATTCTAATATTGGTTTATTCCAACCGATTAAATTTCCAAGCCACAAAATACCCAAAATATATATTACTGATGTTGCTATTATAATTTTTAAAAAATTTAATATATGGTTTTTATCGTATGTAAATATGCCTGCTATCATACATGCAAATATAAAACCTATTAAATATCCCATTGTGGGACCAACAAAATAAGCTAATCCTATTCCTTTCTCTGGTGAGTTAGAAAATACTGGTAATCCCATAATTCCTTCTATCAAATAAAAAACTACCGAAAGTACCCCGACTTTATATCCAAAGGAAATTCCTAAAAACAAAACTATAAATGTTTGCATAGTCATAGGAACTGGATAAAAAGGTATTTTAATTTTTGCAGATATTGTCAATAAAATAGAACCTATTAATGCAAATATTATGATTTTAATTATTTTATTATTAGAAATTGAATTTACTAATTCCATTAGCTTTAAATTACTATTTTAATAAAGTTTAATCCACTAATATTTATTAACAGGATGTTTTATTCTTACTATAATACGTCAATTTATTATAAATTAAATTATGGGTAAAATTAAAAAAACAGATCATTTCTATCTTATTGATGGGTCCGGATACATATTTAGAGCCTATTATGCATTGCCACCATTAACACGAAAAAGCGATGGTTTACCAGTAGGAGCAGTAAGTGGATTTTGTAACATGCTGTTTAAATTGTTAGAGGACTCTAAATCTAGCGAAAATTTAGAAAAACCAACTCATTTTGCAGTAATCTTTGACTCTGCAAGAAAGAATTTTCGAAACGAAATATATTCAGATTATAAAGGAAATAGGTCTGATGCTCCCGATGATCTAATTCCACAATTCGATTATATTAGAAAGTCAGTATTAGCATTCAATTTACCCTCTATAGAAATGTTAAATTACGAGGCTGACGATTTGATAGCCACCTATGTAGAGCAAATATTAAACGAAGGTGCTAAGGTTACAATTGTATCATCTGACAAAGATTTAATGCAACTTTTCAAAAAAAAGGTTCGTATATACGATCCAATGAAGAATAAATTTATATCTAATGACGATGTAATCAATAAATTTGGGGTTGGTCCGGATAAAGTAATTGATGTTCAATCACTAGCAGGGGATAGTACAGACAATGTACCTGGCGTTCCAGGTATTGGTGTAAAAACAGCAGCAGAATTAATTAAGGAATATGGAAATTTAGAAAACCTTCTCAAAAACGCAAATAAAATAAAACAGAATAAAAGAAGAGAAACACTTTTAGAAAATAAAGATAAGGCTCTGGTAAGTAAAAAACTGGTCACATTAAAAAATGATGTTCCGGTGAAAGACAAATTAACTGACTTTGTTCTAAAAAAAGTAGACGTAGACAAGTTATACAATTTTTTGAGAGAAATGGAATTTAATAGGTTATTGAGTTCGGCAATTTCGACGTATGGTCAATCCAAATTTAGTGATGAAATAGAAGTCAAAAAAGAAACATCTAAAATATCAAAAGATAAATATGTTTTGATAAAAAATTTATCTGAAATAAAAGATTGGATGCAAGAAGCCGAAGAAGCTGGTGAATTTTCTATTGATACTGAAACAGATTCTCTTGACCCACATCAGGCAAATTTAGTTGGTATCTCAATTTCTAGCAAAATAGGTAAAGCTTGTTACATTCCAACAGGTCATATTGATAAAAATAATCTAAATGAAAAAGATGTTTTGAGAATTTTAAAACCATATTTAGAGGATAAAAGTTTAAAAAAAATTGGGCAAAATATTAAATTCGATTACATAATATTTCGTAAAAGGGATATAGATATTCAAAGCATGGAAGATACAATGTTGATGTCATACGTTTTAGATGCTGGGAAAAATAGACATAACATGGATACCCTTTCAGATATTCATCTTGGTCACAAAACAATTAAATATAAAGATCTTGTTGGATCTGGAAAAAAAGAAATTAAATTCAGTCAAGTAGAGTTAAATATTGCAAAAGATTATGCAGCAGAAGATGCTGATATAACTTACCGTTTATATAAAATATTTTTGAAATCGCTTAAATCAGAAAAATTACTAAATATTTATGAAATTTTCGAAAAACCTTTAATTAAAATTTTAGCATCAATGGAAATCAATGGCATAAAATTGGATAATAATTTTCTTAAAAAATTATCTATTAAGTTTGAAAAAAAACTTCAAGATTTAGAAAAACAAATTTTTAAAATTTCAAAAAAAAAATTTAATATTGCATCGACTAAACAGTTAGGTGAAATAATGTATAATGATCTCAAAATTGCATCGCTAAAAAAGACTAAAAAAGGGAGCTTTGCAACTGGTGCAGCAGTTCTAGAGGATTTAGCTTACAAAGGGAATGAATTTCCTAAATTGGTTTTAGAATGGAGGCAATCTAGTAAATTGAAAAATACATATTCAGATTCTTTGCCAGAGCATTTAAATCCTAATACAAAAAGAGTCCATACATCTTTTCTGTTAGCAGCAACTACAACAGGTAGACTTGCATCTAGTGATCCAAATTTACAAAATATTCCTATTAAAACTGAGGAGGGCAAAGATATTCGTAAAGCCTTCATATCAGAAAAAAATAAAAAACTTATTTCAGCAGACTATAATCAGATCGAAATGAGAATTTTGGCTGATCTAGCTGATGTAAAAGAACTAAAAAAAGCTTTTAAAAATAATGAGGATATTCACTCATTAACCGCTAGCCAGGTTTTTGGTGCAGACATAAAAAAAATTGATGCTGATATGAGGAGAAAAGCGAAAGCTATTAATTTTGGAATTATTTATGGAATATCTCAATATGGTTTGGCCAAACAAATTGGTGTATCAAACAATGAAGCCGAAGAATTTCTAAATTCATATTTTATTAAATTTCCAGAAATTAAAGAATATATGAATAACACAATTAAATTCTGTAGAAAAAGTGGATATGTAAGAAATATTTTTGGTCGAAAAACTCATATTCCAGGAATCAATGACAAAAATTTTAATGTTAGAAATTTTCAAGAAAGGGCAGCTATAAATGCACCTATCCAAGGATCTGCATCAGAAATAATGCGACTTGCTATGATTAGAATCAATGATGAGCTTGATACTAAAAAAACAAATGAATTTAATATGTTGCTTCAAATTCACGATGAATTGATTTTTGAGGTAATTGATAATGGTACTAAATCTGCTTCTAAAAAGATTAAAGATATTATGACAAGTGTAAAAGATAGTGATTTGCATTCATTTTCAATACCATTATCGGTAGATGTAAATATAGGTGATAACTGGGGAGAGCTTCATTAATAAACATTTAATTGCCCAATTTTAAACATTTTAGTATTTTTATAGTTAAACATGAAACAAACAATTGCCCTTGTTGATGATGATAGAAATATATTAACTAGTTTAAGTATTGCTCTAGAGAAAGAGGGTTTTAATATTCAAACTTATTTGGATGGAGAAAGTGCCTTAATAGGTTTGTCAAGAAATCCCCCAGACCTTGCAGTTATAGATATTAAAATGCCAAGAATGGATGGAGAAGAATTGTTAAAAAAATTGAGAAAAAAAACATCTATGCCTGTTATCTTTTTAACTTCAAAAGATGAAGAGGTGGATGAACTCTTAGGACTAAAACTAGGGGCTGATGATTTTGTAAAAAAATCAGGTGGCTTTTCAACTAAAGTTCTTATTGAAAGAATTCGTGTCCAACTTAGAAAAAAAGATAATAATTTAGAGGATAATAGAAATATAATTTCACACGGAAAATTAAAACTTGACCCTTCACAGCTAGAGTGTGAATGGGATGGCAAGCAATTACCAGATAAATTAACAACAACAGAATTCTTGATTGTAAAGGAATTAGCAAAAAGACCTGGAATTATTAAAGAAAGATCTCAATTAATGGATGTTGCTTATAGAGAAGACACAGATATTGAAGATAGAACAATAGATAGTCACGTAAAAAGGATTAGAAAAAAGTTTAAAAAAGTAGATAATAACTTTTCAGCGATAGAAACCAGATATGGTAGTGGTTATCGTTGGAATGTTAAATAATGGCTACTTCAAAATCTAATAATCAATCTATTTTAAAAAAATTCTTAGTAATCAACTTTATTGTTTTTTTAGTGATAGGTGTATTAACATTATTTTACCTTAACACAGTAAAACCTACTCTCATTAAAAATAAAACTGCCTCGCACATAAAAATTATTGATAATACAACAGAAAATATTGATCGTTTAAAAATAAATTTCTCATCTGAAGATATTAGAGAGTTTCTGTTTTCCACTAAATTTTTATTTCAAAGTATAGATAGAGTACAGATATTTGATAGTGAATTTAATCTATTAGGAGATACCGACACATTAGACTTAGATCCAAATGCTTTCTCAAGAAGTCTAAACATAATTGAAATGAGTGATTTGAATAATCAAAGTATTCAAAATAAGAATTTGAATGAAAGTAATAAAAGCTTTGAAAGTAAAGAAATATTTGAAGATTTAAAAAAGTACTCATATTCATCAGATTATGGGAAACCACTAACTTACTCCAAAGAAAACTATGACCAATTTTTATTAGTTACTGTCAAAAATGTTGTTAGTGAAAACAAAACAATTGGTTATTTAGCTATTACTGAAAATGCCAATGAAATAAAGGTTGCAATAGATGAAAGAAGAAATTTTATAATTAGAACTGCTTTGCTTGTCGCATTAGTAATTTTAATTTTTTCATATGTGTTAAATAGATACTTCTTAAAACCAATTAAAAATTTGGTTCAATATACAAATATTATAAAAAACAAAAGTAAGGAAAAGACCAATATTGGAAATATAAAAAAAAGAAATGACGAATTGGGAAAATTGTCAAATTCTCTTGATGAAATGACTAATGAATTAAACAAAAGAATTACTACAGCAGAAAATTATTCAACAGATCTTTTGCATGAAATCAGAAATCCTTTAGCATCTCTAAAAAGTGCCTCTGAGATAATTTCTGACACAAATGATAAATCTCAAAGAAACAAATTAATTAATATAGTATCACATGACGTAGAGAGAATTGAAAGATTAATAACTGATTACTCTCAAATGCTAAGAGATGAGGCTGCAATTTCCTCTGAGAAAATGCAAAAATTAAATTTAAAAGAGATTGCTCAATCTGTTGTTGACGATTTTAACAGTATCTATGAAACAAAAAAATCGATTGGAATTAAATTGAAATCTAATGGAATTAAAAATTATAGTATCTTAGGGATAGAAAATAGAATTGAACAAATTATTGCAAACTTATTAGAAAACTCAATTTCTTTCAGTGAAAATAATCAAGAAATTACCGTTGAAATATCAAAAGATAAAAATGAAAAAATTAAATTAGTTGTCGTTGATCAGGGATCTGGATTTAGTGAAAAGGATACAAATAAGATATTTAATAGATTTTATAGTAATAGACCTGAAAACTTTGGAGAACATTCGGGTTTGGGATTAAATATTGTCAAAAATTTAGTTGAAATTCATGGTGGTGAAATCAACGCATCTAATAATAAAGATAAAGGGGCAAGAATTGAAATAATTTTCCCGGAAGCGTAAATCTTTGTTGATATATTAAGTGAAATTGTTAAAAGCCTCTTTCTATGGAAGATTTTAAAGTAAAAGATTTATCTGAAGCGGAATTTGGAAGAAAAGAAATTTCACTGGCTGAAACTGAAATGCCAGGATTAATGGCTCTTAGAGAAGAATATAAGGGTAAAAAACCTCTAAATGGAGCTCGGATTGTTGGTTGTTTACACATGACAATACAAACAGCTGTCTTAATAGAAACTTTAGTTGAGCTAGGTGCTGAAGTTAGATGGTCCTCATGTAATATTTTTTCGACACAAGACCACGCAGCAGCAGCAATTGCAAAAGCTGGCATTCCTGTATTTGCTTGGAAAGGCGAAACAGAAGAAGAATATTGGTGGTGTGTAAAGCAAACTATTGAAGGAAAAGATGGCTGGAAACCAAATATGATACTTGATGATGGTGGCGATCTTACAGCATTGATGCACAAAGATTATAAAGAATTATTAAATGATGTTAAAGGTTTATCAGAAGAGACAACTACAGGAGTTTTAGCATTAAAAAAAATGGAAAGTGAAGGAAATTTACTTGTCCCAGCAATAAATGTTAATGACTCAGTAACAAAATCTAAGTTCGACAATTTATATGGTTGCAGAGAAAGTTTAGTTGATGGAATTAAAAGAGCTACTGACGTCATGATGTCAGGTAAGGTAGCTATTGTAGCTGGATTTGGAGATGTTGGAAAGGGAAGCGCTGCTTCTCTTCGTCAAAGCGGTGCAAGAGTTATGGTTACAGAAACAGACCCAATTTGTGCTCTCCAAGCTGCAATGGAAGGTTATGAAGTAGTTTTAATGGATGAGATGATAAAAGAAGCCGACATTGTTGTTACGGCAACAGGAAATAAAGATATTGTGACAGCTGACCATATGAGAGAAATGAAGGATAGAGCAATTCTATGCAATATTGGTCACTTTGATAATGAGATCCAAGTAGATGCTCTTAAAAATTATAAATGGGATGAAATAAAACCACAAGTTCACGAAATTACATTGCCAGATGGAAAAAGAATTATTTTATTAGCAGAAGGTAGATTGGTTAATCTTGGATGTGCAACAGGACACCCAAGTTTTGTAATGAGTGCTTCTTTTACAAATCAAGTAACAGCTCAGATAGAATTATGGAATAACTCAGATAAATATGAGAAAAAAGTATATGTTTTACCTAAACATTTAGACGAGAAAGTAGCAAGACTTCATTTAGAAAAAGTTGGAGCTAAATTAACCAAATTATCAGATGATCAAGCAAAATATATAAGTGTAACACCAGAAGGACCTTATAAACCAGATGCCTATCGCTACTAAAAGTAGCAAAATAGATATTTCAAAAGAAATTATCACACAAAAAATTGCTGAAAAAATTGCAAGTAAAGTTAGCAAAAATACAACTTTGCTTTTTTATGGAAACATCGGAGTTGGTAAGACTACATTTATTAGGTATCTAATTAATTATCTTCAAACAAAAAATGGTTTAGAAAAAACAGAAATACCTAGTCCAACTTTTAATATTATAAATGAATATGAGATTAATTCTTTGATTGTTAGACATTTTGATCTTTACAGAATTAAAGATAAAAAAGAATTAAATAACTTAGGAATTAATGAAAACTCAGAAGATTATGCTAGATTAATTGAATGGCCTGAAATCTTGGGTCAAAATATAGAAAGTACTTTTACATTAAAATTTGAATATGATGAAAAGCTTGAAAATAGGTACTTAATTATATCTAATAATATTGATTTTAATTTTAATGAATTTGAAAAAATTTAAAAAACTATCAGGAGATGCATCTTTTAGACAATTTTATAGAACAAATAATTCAGTATTAGTTTATAGCAAAATTCAAAAGCGATCAAACCTGTTAAATTATGATGCAGTTAACAAAATATTGATTAAAAATAAAATATTAGCACCAGGTTTAATTAGTCAAAATTATAAAAAAAATTTTATAGAAATTGAGGATTTCGGCAATAAAAACATGTTGGATAAAATTAAATCCTCAAAAACTAAATTAAATGAATACAAAAGAATACTAAAAATTTTACATCAAATTCAAAAAATTAAAAATTTTAAAACTCAAAATTTTCTTAAAAAAAAATTTAATTTATCAAACTATTCAAAAGCTAAAATACTTAAAGAGTCATACCTTTTTTTGGATTGGTACTTAGCGGCAAATAAATTAATTATTCAAAAAGGACATTTAAAAAAAAATCTCAAAAAAATAATAGACAATTTATATTTAAATTTAAAAATTAAACAGAAAGTGTTTGTACATAGAGATTTTCACGTCTCAAACATGATGTTTTATAAAAATAAAATCGCTTTAATAGATAGTCAAGATGCTGTCTTGGGTAATCCAGCATATGACTTGGCCTCACTTATAGATGATGTAAGAATTAAAACTTCAAATAGTTTTAAGTCAAATATTTTAAAAGTATTTCTTAGTAAATTTAAGTATAAAAATGAATCTCAATTTATTAATGATTTTGAAATTTTATCTGTTTTAAGAAATCTAAAAATAATTGGCATATTCACAAGACTTGCAAAAAGAGATAAAAAAAGAAAATATCTAAAATTAATACCCTACGCATGGAAATTAATCGATAATCGTATTAAAAATAATCCAAATTTTCATGATTTAAAAAATTTTCTACAAAAAAACCCAAGAATAAAAAAAATATGAAAATTAAAACAGCAATAATTTTATGTGCAGGATTTGGAAAAAGATTAATGCCATTAACTGAGAAAACACCAAAACCACTCTTAAAAATTAATGAGATTAGCTTATTAGAAAATACAATAAACTTGATAAAATTATTAGAAATAAAAACTTTAAAAATTAATACTTTCTATTTAAGTGATAAAATAAAAGATTTCATTGTTTCAAATAATTTTGGTTTAGAAATTCAAATTATAGAAGATGGTAAAGAAATATTAGATACAGGGGGCGGTCTTTTAAATGTAGTAAATAATTCAGTTGAAACAGATTTTATAGTTTTTAATCCTGATACAATTTGGAACACTGAATATGCAAATGAAATTAAGAAGATGGAAAATATATATTTTAAAAATAACTTAGAAAATATTTTAATGGTTGTAAAAAAAGATTTAAGTTTTGATAAAAGATTTAAAGGTGATTTTTCTATGGATGGCAAAAATTTAAAAAAGAACAATGATAAAAATTATATTTATACAGGTTGTCAAATTATAAATAAAAAAATATTTAAAAATTTATCAAAAAAAATATTCTCAATGAATGAGATTTGGGATAATTACATTATAAAAGAAAATTTGTATGGTTTCGAGAGTGGTATTGAGTTTCTTCATTTAACAGATAAAGATATTTACGAAAAACTTCTTCAAAAGGTTAGAATTTAATTAAATCCCTAGATCTACTCTGATCTAGGTATTTAGCTTCTTTTATATTCTTTTTTTCAAATTTCAAAAGTAGAGGATTTCCTGTTGGTATTTCAAGTTTAGAAATTTCATTGTCATCAATTTTAAATAAATATTTTAAAAGTGATCTGATAGAATTACCGTGAGCAGATATAATTATATTATCCTGCAAATTTTTTTCTATGTTTTCAACAAAATAGGGCACAACTCTTTCATAAGTATCTTTGAGAGACTCTGTATCTGGAATTAGGTTACGGGGTATATCATTGTAAATACTTATATTTTTTGGATGGTATGGACTATTTATATTTAAAGGTTTTGGTGGATTATCCCAAGATCTTCTGAATTTGTGAACTTCTTCTTCTCCTAATTTTTTTCTCATTTCATCTTTGTTTAATCCTGTAAGTGATCCGTAGTGCCTTTCATTTAATTGCCAGGCCTTAATCATATTATCTGGTTTTACTCTGATTGTATTTAAAATGAGTTTTAAAGTATCAATCGATCTTAGTTGATAAGAAGTATAAAAATGTTTGATTTCTAAATTTAATTTTTTTATTAACTCTCCGGCTTTACAGGCTTCCAATTTTCCTTGTGGCGCGAGTTCAACGTCGACCCATCCTGTAAATTTATTTTCTAAATTCCATTCGCTTTGACCATGTCTAACAAGTATTAAGTGACTCATTTACGATTTTGAATATAGATCAACTATGAATATCATAAAACAATTATTTTACTTATCTTATATCAATTTTTATTGTTTTATAATTCCGCCATTTAATAATTTTCTAAAGATGATTTGAAATAGATGATATGTTTGGTATTATATATGCTCTTGTATCATTTTTAATTTTTGAAATAATATAATAAGGTAGAAAGCAATGAGTTCATTTGATGAAAGAAAAAAAGGTTTTGAAAAAAAATTTGCTCATGATGAGGAAAAACAATTCAAAATCAATGCAAAAAAAAATAAATACTTAGGTGAGTGGGCTTCACAAATTCTTGGATATGACGAGGAAAAAAAAAATCAATATATCCAAGATGTAATCAAAGCTGATTTTGCTGAGGCAGGTGATGAAGATGTGTACAGAAAGCTATATGCAGATTTAAAAGATAAAAATATATCCGAAGACCAAATTAGAAAAAAAATGCAAGAATGTAATGAAAAAGCAACTACTGAAGTTAGTTAGTTTTCTATTTTTATTTACATTTGTAGCAACAAATTACTTACTATCAGAAACAATCCTAATTTCACATAACATTAAAATAATTGATGGTGACACAATTTTATTAGATAATAAAAAAATTCGTTTTTCAGGAATAGATGCTCCAGAAACTAAATTTAAAGGAAAGCAACAGTTTTGTTTAAAAAATAAAAAAAAAATTAATTGTGGAAAAATTTCAAAAAATTTTCTTGCTGAAAAAATTATAAATAAAAAATTAAAATGTTTAATCGAGCCCCAAAAAGACTATTTTGGTAGGTATTTAGGTGAGTGTTTTATCAATAATGAAAGTGTTTCAGCTTACATGGTAAGAAATGGATTAGCCTTCGATTATCCAAAATATTCTAAAAAAAAATATTCTAAAGATCAAATTTATGCAAAAAACAATAAGTTAGGTTTATGGAGTATGGAATTTGATTATCCATGGATATGGAGAAAAAATAATAGATAATTTATATTAACCTGTGATTCTTTTTAGAAAGTATTTTTTAGTTTTTGGTCTATTATTTTCAACTGCTTGTTCATCGATACCTCAAAATACATCAGATGGCTGTTCAATATTTTCTGAAAAATATCTTTGGTATAAACACGCAAAAAAAACTGAAAAAAAGTGGGGGACACCAATCAACTTACAATTAGCAATAATAAAAATGGAATCTGATTTTGACTGGCTCGCCAAGCCTGCTCGTCAAAAATTATTTAAAGTTATACCCTATAAAAGACCCTCTAGTTCATTTGGATACTCACAAGCCATTAAAGGTACTTGGAAACAATATAAAGATGAGACTGGAAATAAATATGCCTTAAGAACTAGATTTAAAGATAGTGTTGATTTTATTGGCTGGTATATAAATAAAACGGAAAAAATTTTAAAGGTTTCAAAAAAAGATGCTTTCAGACAATATATTGCTTATCATGAAGGCTGGGGAAATTATAAAAATTATAAAAACAATCAGAAAGTTATAGTATTGGCAAAAAAAGTAGAGGGTTATTCAAATAAATTCAAGAAGCAGCTTAATAAATGTAGTAAATCTTTGACTACTAGAAAATATATTATTTTTTAATCAATTGCTTTTCTAGCTCCAGATCTACTGCATCTATTCTCTTAGTATTTTTTGCAAGTGTTAAATACATAGTTGGCGTCACATATAATGTAAAGAATGTTGAAATAATCATTCCACCAAAGATTGTTGATCCAACTGCTAATCTAGACGCCTCGCCTGCGCCTGGACCTATGTTACCTACTATAAGAGGCAACATTGCAATCATTGTGCTTAATGAAGTCATTATGATTGGTCTTATTCTTAATTTACAAGCTTCCATCAATGCTTCCTCAATTTTTGCACCTGTTGTTCGAATTTGATTAGTATAGTCGACGATAAGAATACTATTTTTAGTGGATATACCGATTAATATAATCAAGGCAATTTGTGAAAATATATTTATCGAACTATTTAGAAATAAAATGAATACAAGACCTCCAAAAACTGCAAGAGGCACAGTCAATATAATTATAAAAGGATGGACAAACGAGTTAAAGGTAGCAGCCATTACTAAATATGCAGTTATTAATGCTAAAGCGAAAATAAGAAATATTTCGTTACTGGTCTCTTTTAGTTCTTCGGACTTACCTTTCCAAGTTATTTGATTTTGAGGAGCAACTCTCAACATTACGTCTTCTAAATATTTTATTGCTTCAGACAATGTGTATTCCTCAGATAAAGCTGCCGATATAGTTACTGCTCGTTGTCTATTATACCTAGGTAATGACTCAGCAGTTCCTTTCTCTTCAAATTCTACCAAACTTGCAACAGACACTAATTTTCCTGTAGTCTCAGATCTTACAAAAATCTTTGATAAGCCATCTTTATCTCTTCTATCTGCTAAATACTGCTGAAGAATAATGGGGTATTCTCTTCCTTCTTTATTATATGTTGTAACCCTCTTTCCACCGTATAATGTTTCTAGTGTTCTGCCTATATTTTCTATTGAAACTCCTAAATCATTTGCTCTATTTTTGTTAGTAATTAATTTTACTTCAGGTTTATTTTTTGTGTAATCACTTTCAATTCTAAACATATTTCTATTTCTTCTTAGCTCTCTTAAAACTTGGCTTTGAATTTGTTCTAACTCTTCATAACTTGTCCCATAAATCACCATTTGAACTGGTTTATTGTAGCTAGAAACTCTTATAGATTGAGGTGATATAGGAAATGCAAAAGTTTCTGGCACACTAACAACTTGACCAATAGCTTCTCTTAAAACAACTTGTGTGCTCTTCTCTCTATTTTTCCATTCATCTAATAGCGCAATTATAATAAAAGAGTTATAAGAGGTTGCAGATTTACCAAATCCTGGAACCCTCATAATTAATCTTTGGTAAGGACTATCTTCTGCTTGTAGTAATTTTAATATTCTTCCCTCAATTATTTGTGCTTTTTCCTGAGTATACTCGAATGAACTTCCTTCGTCTGTGGAACCTATAATTAAATAAGCTCCTCTATCTTCTAATGGTATCAATTCTTTTTTTGTGAAATTAAATAAATAAACAGATGCTGCAATTAATAAAATTATAAATATCGAGATTGTTTTCTGCTTATTAATCCAATATCTTAAGGTATCAGTATAAAACTCTGTGAAAGATTTAAATCCATTATTAAATTTTTTTACAAAAAAATTATTTTTTTCTTTTTTATTTAAAAACTTACTTCCTAACATTGGTGAAAGGGTTAATGCCACAAATGAAGAAACAACAATTGAGAAAGATAGTGCTATTGCAGTTTCCTTAAACAAGGTGCCAGCTATACCCTCAATAAAAATTAAAGGCAAAAAAACTGCAACTAAGATTAAAGTTGTAGCTATTATCGCAAATGTTATCTGTCTTGAGCCTTTATAAGCAGCTACAAGTGGCGTTTCTCCTTTCTCAATTCTTGTATAAATTGCATCGGTCATAATTACGGAATCATCTGTAATTATTCCTATCGCTAAAATAAAGCTTAAGAGTACAAAAATATTAATTGAAAGATCAAAAATATATAAACCTAAAAAGGATCCTATTAAACTAACTGGTAATGCAACGGCTGGTACTATTACAGCTTTTAGGTTTCCTAAGAACAAGTAAATTATTACTACAACTAAAATAAAAGCAATGATTAAACTTTTATAAACTTCTTGTATTGCAGTACCTACATATGTTGCTCTATTAAATGCTATTTCTAACTTTAAACCATCTGGTAAAGATTGATTTAAAACGTTTATTTTCTCTTTAATTTGATTTGAAAGTTCGACGGTTGATGCTCCACTTTTTGCGTATATTCCAATCCCAACTGTTTTTAAATTAGCTGCATTTTTTCTTTGAGCTTTAAATAAAGTTTTCTCAGAAACTGGACCAAGCTCAACATTTGCAATATCAGAAAGGGTTGTGACTTTATCTTTGTTTTTCTTAAGAGGAAGCTGCTTGATTGTTTCAATGTTAGAGTAAGACTTATCAATATTAAGAGTTAAATCTTTGTTACTAGCTTCTAAAGTTCCAGCAGGGATGTTTATATTTTCATTTCTTAATGCTCTCTCGACTTCCTGAATAGTAAGATTATTGGCTGCTAATTTGATAGGATCTACCCAAACTCTAACACTTAGCTCTCTTAATCCACCGACTAAAATTCTACCAACATTTGGTACGCTCGAAAAGGCATCTATAAGATATCTTTCTGCATAATCACCCAAATCCAAATCATTCCAAGTTGGTGATGATAGCGCAACCCACATTGTAGTTGTAAAACCTGCTGCTTGTTTTAAAATTTGAGGTGGGTTTGCTTGATCTGGCAAATTGTCCGCAACTCTTGATACTCTTTCTCTTATGTCATTTGCTGCATCATCTAAATCTATATCTGTATTAAAATAAATATTTATTCTACTTCTTCCATTAAGCGAACTAGAATCAATGTTCTTAATTCCTTCCGCTCCTCCTATAACATCTTCTATTTTTTGTGTTATTTCTTCATCAACAATTTCAGCTGAAGCAGATTTATAATCGGTTTGTACCTGTACCACTGGAGGCTGAATACCATCTGGTAATTCCCTAACAGGTAATTCCCAAAATACAAAAATTCCAAAAATAATTAGTATCATTGACATTACCCATGCAACGACAGGTCTTTTAATACTAACTTCAGTTATATACATGTATTAATTATTTTTTATTTTCTTGTTTTTCAGAGTCAGACTTTTTAAATATATTTAATTTTTGTAACCACGCAAACATACCATTCTTGTTTTCTTTAGTATCTTTTTTCTTTTTTCCACCCCAACTAGATTTGTTTTGATTAGCTACTTTAGCACCCTTTTTTATGGGTCTTATTATTAAATTTGGTCTGACTTTTTTTGTGCCCTCAGCAACAACTTTGTCACCAACTTTTAGACCATTTAAAACTTCAACAAAACCCAGGTATCTATCGCCGGTATCAATATTTGTTTTTAATACTTTATTTTTTTCGTCAACTTTATAGATAAATATATTATCACCTTCCACTATTGTGCTGGTATCTGGGATACTTAAGCTTTCTCTTGTATCATATTTTATTGAAATTTCTAAAAATGAGCCAGGCAAAATTTCACCAGATTTATTGTCCATTTTTATCCTTGTTGGTAATGATCTAGTATCCTCACTAATTCGACTAGCTAACGAGTCAACTTGACCTTTATATGTTTTATCTTTGTATCCAGAAAATTTTATATCAACAGGTAAACCAACTTTAATAAATGGTACAAACATTTCGGGTATATCTACATCACAATAGATAATACTGGTATTTTCGAGATTAACTAAGATTGAAGATTTTGAAACTTCGATGTCTTCTGAAAATTCTCTTTTTCCAATTGTTCCATCAAACTGAGCAGTAATTTTTCTATTTTTAAGTTCTGCAATTACATCACCTTTTTTTACTTTTTGATTAAAGTTGATAGGTTTAAGTATTTCATACTTCTCAATTTTATAGGATTGTGTTTTAAATGGTCTTGCTGTTCCGTATGTGCTTATTAAATTTTCAAAAACTCTATTTTCAGCTGCAGTAACAATTATTCCTGGAGGCGGTCTTTTACTAAATTTCTTCTTAAAATGATTTCCAATCATTGTTCTACCAACAATCACTGTAGCTATAATTAAAAAGAAAATTATTATTATGCTTGTAATTTTTGTTGATCTTTTCATATTCTATATTTTACCATATTCAGCCCATGAGCCATCATAAATGACTGGAAGATACTTATTATTTACTTGAGAATATGCAAGTGCCAAAACACATGCTGTGATCCCAGAACCGCATGAAAACACTACATTTACTGGGTCATCTAAAGATAAATCGTTAAAATAAGAAGAAATTTCAGATTTACTTTTAAAAGTAAAATCGTCATTGATAAGGGTTTTAAACGGTAAGCAAATTGAATTAGGTATTGAACCACTTCCTACATTTTTTCTTGGGTCTGGAGTTAAACCAGTAAAACGATCTTTGCTTCTCGCATCAACTAAATCAAATTTTTTTTTAATTATATTTTGATCAATCTGATCTTTACTCTTAACCATTTCATTATTTTCTTTTGCTTTGTAGCTGGTTATTTGAATAATTTCATTATTATCAGAAGTTATTCTTTTTTCTTTTTTCCATTTATTAAAACCTCCATCTAAAACATGTACTTTCTTTTTATCATGGCCAAAGTAAATTAAATTAAACCATACTCTACAAGCACTTAAAACATCAGAATTATCATAAATTACAATTTCGTCTTCGTTAGATATGCCCATAGATGATATTATATTTTCCCACGAACTAATGTCCGTTAACATATGTGGTAAGTCGGTTGATTTATTACAATTTTCATCAATATCAAAAAAAATTGCATTTGGTATATGCTCTTTATTAAATTCTTCTTTGCCACTTCTTTTTGTTGCAGGCATATGCCAAGAGCCATCAATTATTTTTACATTTGAGAGATTTTTTTCTAGCCGCTCAGTTGATATAAGTGACATTAGAAACTTTTTTCCAAATATTTCTGATGATAATCTTCGGCTTTGTTGTAATTTTTTGATTTTGATATTTTAGTAACGATTTTACCCTTAAATTTTTCATTAATTTCTTTCAATACTTTGCTAGCGATTTTATTTTGATTTTCATCATGAACAAATATTTCACTTCTATACTGAGTACCTACATCCGGACCTTGCCGGTTTAAAGTAGTTGGGTCATGAAATTCAAAAAAATTTCTTATTATTTCCTCATAAGAAATTTTAGTATTGTCAAATTTAACTTTAACTACTTCTGCGTGATTGGTGTCACCATAACATACTTCTTTATAAGATGTCTTCTCAGTATTACCTCCACAATATCCAACCTCTGTATTTATTACTCCGTCTAACTTGCTAAATTTTATTTCGGGTCCCCAAAAACATCCAAGTGCTAAAGTTGCTATTTCCATTGCTAAAAATTTTAATTAATCTAAAGTTATTATCATGCTTTCCAAAAATCAATTAGGCTTTTTTTACATGTTTTTATCAATATGTGCCTTTTCATTTATGGATGTAATAGTCAAGTGGTCATCAGATTATCCAATTGGACAGGTAATGTTCTTTAGAGGTCTATTTGGTATTTTGCCAATTATTTTTTTAGTTCCTAAGACAAGATTTAGAGATTTTTACAAAACAAATAGACCAGGATTACATTTAACTAGATGTTGTTCAGGACTGATAGCTTTAGCTGCAATATTTTTGGCACTAAGAAACCTACCACTTGCAACAGTGACAAGTATTTCATTTGCTGCACCTATATTTACAACTTTGTTATCAATATTTTTACTAAGTGAGAAAGTAGGAGTATATAGATGGGCTGCAGTATTTGTTGGTTTCATTGGTGTTTTAGTAATTACCCAACCAGGATTTTCTAGCTTAAATATTTATTACTTATTTCCAATAATCTTTTGTATTGGAATGTCTTACGTTGCAATTACAATTAGAAAACTTTCATCCACAGAACCAGTCTGGTTGATCTCATTTTTTTTTTCTTTTGCAATTACAATTATTGGAGTTTTATCAATACCATTTGGTTGGATCATGCCAACTTTCAATGATTTCTTACTTTTATGTACAATTGGCTTGTTGGGAGGAACGGCTAATTTATTATTAAGTCAATCATATAAACTATCCGAGGTTTCTCTGGTTACACCTCTTAAATATTTAGGATTAATATTTGCAATATCTTTTGGATATTTTATTTGGGATGAAATTCCCACAATTAAAACATTGATGGGTGCTTCACTGGTAATAATATCATCAATCATTATATTTCGAAGAGAAATATATTTAAATAAACAAGTAACGGTAAGTAGAAATGAGTAAGGCACCACCATATTGGACAAAAGCTAGAACATATCTTTCAAAAAAAGATAGTATTATGAGATCATTGATTAAAAAATATAAAGATAATAATTTAACTACTAGAAAAGATGTCTTTTATTCTTTATGCAAAAGTATAATTGGACAACAAATAAGTGTTGCTGCTGCAGACTCTGTCTTCAAAAAATTTGAATCGGCATGTAAAAAAAAAATTAATCCAAAAACTGTTTCCAAGCTTAAAATATCACAACTTAAAAAATGTGGTCTTAGTCGTCAAAAAATAAGGGGGATCTTGGAAATGTCTCAAAAATTTAAAGATAAAACTTTTAATCCAAGATTAATTCCGAAAATGAGCGATGAAGAAGCAATTATGTATCTATCAACTTTAAGACAGATAGGAAGATGGTCAGCAGAGATGATTTTATTATTTACTTATAATAGGTCTAATATCTGGCCAGTTCAGGATATTGGGCTATTAAGAGCAATATCAAACAACTATAAAAAAAAATATTTTCCACCTGAAACTTTTGTAAAAAAGCTTCAAAAAAGATTTTCTCCTTACTGCTCTGTTGCCACTTGGTATTTGTGGCGTTCAATTGATGACGATACTATTCAGTATTAGCACCTTCCACTATAAACATATGTCTTTTTGTAGTATGTTCTGCATAAGACCAAGCTTTTAAATAATCTTCTGATTCATGACAAGATATGGCCTTGTCATAACTGGGAAATTCCCAAATGACGGTCCTTAATATTTTATCACCACTATAATATTTTAGCTTTCCTCCTCTAACTACAGGAGTACCACCAAATTTTTTTATTACTGGTATTGCATTTTCACCATATTTTTTTAGCTTATCTTGATCTGAAATCTCTGTATACAAACTCACCCAATATGCCTTCATATTTGCCCCTTTTAAGTTATTCCATTCCTTCAAATATCATATGTTCTCTAATTACATTATCTTTAAGATGTGTTCTTGCCTCAACATATTCTTCAGAGTCGTAGCATTTTTTAGCAGTTTCCACGTCTGGGAACTCTGCAAGTGCTATTCTAACCATTTCTCTACCCTCAAGTGCAATGTTATTAGCACTCCGAGCTAAAATTTTTCCAGAATGTTTTAGTACAGCTTCCTTGGCTTTATCTGCATATTTTTTCATTCTTTCAGGGTCTTTAATTTCACTGTAAGTTGCAATCCAGTAACCTTTCATAATTCTCCTTTTTAATTTTTTTTTTTTATGTTACCAAATTTTATGGCAGAAAAATTAATAATCAATTATGAAGATTATAAATTAGCAGTTGAAAAGTTAGCTCTTAAAATTGAAAAAAATTACAAACCATCTGTTTTAGTTGGAATAATGAGGGGTGCAGCGCCTATAATTGATATGCTATCAAGAATATTTAAATTGCCCACTGCTTATGTTGTTATTCAAAGTTATTCTGGAGAAACTGTAGAAAATAAACAAGGCGAACTTATTTTTGCAAGAGACATAAGCTCAATAGCCAAAAATGAAGACTTTAAAAATGTTTTATTAGTTGACGACTTATCTGATACTGGACTTACATTAAATGAAAGTATTAAATGGTTAAAAAATTACGCTCCAGTGAAAAACTATATTCAAGAAATAAAAACAGCTTGTCTTTGGAAAAAAAAATCTTCTTCTTTTACTCCAGATTTTTGTCCAATTTTACTTGATGGTGATCCTTGGATAGTTCAACCTTCAGAATATTATGATGAAATAGATATTAATGGTTTAAAGAAAAAACATTCATAAAAAAAAGGCCAACTATATAAGTTGGCCTTTTTAATTTTTTTTTAAAAATTATTTTGGAATATCTCCTTCAACACCTTTTACATAAACACTCATTCCAGCTAACATTCCATCATCAGCAACTTTCCCTTCTGCAACTAATATATTACCTTTTTGGTCATATATAGGACCTGTGAACGAATGAACTTTTCCTGATGCTAGATCTTTTTGAAGCTGCTCTACTTCTTTAACTAAGTCAGCACCCATTGCAGAATTATATGGTCCCATAGCTACCATACCTTCCTTTAATCCATGCCATGTATCTTGTTGATTCCATGTGCCGTCTCTTGCAGCAATTGCTCTTTCAACATAATATGGTGCCCAATCATCTATAATTGAAGTCAAAATTGATTTAGGAGCAAATCTCTGCATGTCACTTGCTTGACCAAATGACCATACACCTGCTTTCTCCGCTGTTTGAACTGGTGCTGTACTATCTGTATGTTGCATAATTACATCTGCACCTTGATCGATTAAAGCTTGGGCTGCTTCAGCTTCTTTACCTGGATCGTACCAAGTAAAAACCCATACAATTTTAGTTTTAATATTTGGATTGACCTTTTGTGCAGCAAGGGTCATTGCGTTAATTCCTCTTATTACTTCAGGAATTGGAAAAGATGCAATATAGCCAATCGTGTTAGTTTTAGTCATTTTTCCTGCAATATGTCCTAAAAGAGTTCTCCCTTCGTAAAATCTTGCAGAATAAGTAGAAACATTTGAGTGTTCTCTCTTATAACCTGTTGCGTGTTCAAATTTTACATTTGGAAAATCTTTTGCAACTTTGTTAGTTGGATCCATATATCCAAAACTAGTTGTAAAAATTAAGTCGTGGCCAGATTGAGCCAGTTGTCTTATCACTCTTTCTGCATCAGCACCTTCTGGAACACTTTCAACAAATGTTGTTTTTATTCCAGCTGCCTCTACAGCGTTTCTACCTTCATGATGTTGAAATGTCCATCCATGGTCACCAGTTGGGCCAACATAGACAAAACCAACTTTAAAATCTGCATTTGAGTTTACACTAAACCCAAGTAGAAAAATTGCAGAAATTAAATATCTAAAAAAGTTTTTATACATTTTGAATTTCCCCTTTAAATTTTTTTTGTGAAGCTTTAAGTTAATCAAAATTCAAAAAAAAAAAATAATTATTTTCGAATAGCTAACATTACTTTTCTTTATAGAATATTCTTCCCAAGGAGGTTGGGGTATTAAGTTTTATTTTTCTACTGTCACGAGAGATTACAACTAAAACTATTATTGTCATCAGATAAGGTAATGCACTTAAAAATTGAACTGGTATTCTAAACCCAATTGCTTGCATATGTAATTGTAGAATTGTAATACCACCAAAAATTAAAGCACCAATTAAAACTTTTATAGGACTCCAGGTTGCAAATACAACCAAAGCCAAAGCTATCCATCCTCTTCCAGCTGTCATATTTTCAATCCACTGTGGAGTGTATATTAAAGATAGATATGCACCTGCTAAGCCACACATGGCTCCTCCATAAAGAATACAACAGTATCTAACTAGAATAACATTTATACCTTGATTAGATGCCGAAACAGGCGAATCACCAACAGCTCTAACAACTAAGCCTAATTTAGTTTTTTTTAAAAAATAATTAGTTAAAAATGGTAAAGCAAAAGCAAAATATAAAACTATAGAGTGTCCAAATAATATTGGACCAAAAAACGGAATACTTTCTTTTAAACTTGAAAATAAAATTGGAAATTCTTTTCCAGGGATACCAACAAAATTTTTTCCTAACATTGCGGACAAACCAATGCCAAAAATAGTTAATGCCAAACCTGTTGCAACATGGTTTGTGAGAAGAGATTGCGTTAAAAATCCAAAGATTAGTGAAATTATAACCCCTGATAACATAGAGCCTACGATTGCTATAAAAAGGTTGTCTGTTATTACCATTAAAGCAAAACCAGATATTGCTCCAATTATCATCATTCCTTCGACACCTAAATTTAAAACGCCCGATCTTTCAGTAATCAATTCACCTGATGCAGCAAGTATTAATGGCACTGATGAAGCCATTATTGATCCGATCAGAATTCCTATAAAACTAATGTCTAAGCTCATTTTTTTTTAAACTTAAAATTTTAACTTTGAAAAAAAGCAAATAATCAGATGCGAGTAAAAAAAATAAGATCATACCCTGAAAGACTTGGCCGGTATATTTTGGTATTTGTAAAAAAATTTGAGCCGTTTCAGCACCGAGGTATGTCAAAGCAACAACCAAAGATGCAAAAATTATGCCAAAAGGATTAAGGCGACCTAAAAAAGCAACAATAATTGCTGTAAAACCGTAATCGGGGGATATCATTCTATGCAGTTGTCCAATAGGTCCAGTAATTTCTCCAACTCCAGCTAACCCCGCACAAGCACCACTAATCATAAAAACAACCAAAATCATGGTTTTTCCTTTAAACCCAGCATACTTAGCAGTTTTTAAACTTAGACCAGATACTTTAATCTGAAAGCCTAAATAGGTTTTGTAAAGAATAAACCAACTCAACATAACTGCTGCAAGAGCTAAAAAAATACCAGCATGAATTCTCAAACCCTCAAATAATAATGGCATTCTAGATGAGTCACTAAATTGTCTTGTTTCAGGAAAATTAAATCCTTCAGGATTACTCCACGGCCCAACTACTAAGTAATCTAAGAGTAGCTTTGAAACGTAAACCAACATAAGACTAACTAAAATCTCGTTTGTATTAAAATATGTTTTAAGGACTGCTGGAATAAGTGCAAAGATCATTCCCCCGATTGCTCCAGCAAGTATAACTAAAGGTAGTATATAAAAACCTTCTTGATTATAAAATAAAAGAGCAACTCCTCCTCCTACAATCGCACCAAAAGTTAATTGTCCTTCTGCACCAATATTCCAATTATTACTTTTAAAACAAAATGATAAACCAATAGCAATTAAGCAAAGAGGGGTTGCTTTTAGTAGCAATTCACTGAATCCATATAAATTTGAAATTGGAGTAATAAAGTAAAACTTAAGTGCTTCTATTGGATTAAAACCTAAAATATAAAATATTATACCACCACCTAAAATTGTAAGTATGATTGCAATAAAAGGAGTAAAAAAATATAATGCCATTGGTACATCATTTCTTTTTTCAATTTTAATCAATGGAGCCTCCTCCCATTAGAATTCCTAATTTTTCTGGAGTGACTTCCTCTGAAGGCATTATTTTTGAAAGCTTACCTTTGTAAATAACTGCAATTCTATCACTGAGTTTTAATAACTCCTCCGTATCTGTAGAAATTAAAATCGTTGATTTTTCTTGATCGTTAATTTTTATAAGTGTTTCATGAATATAATTGATTGCACCCACATCGAGCCCCCATGTTGGATTATAGCAAATTAATAATTCTGGAGCTGTAATTAACTCTCTCCCTAAAATAAGTTTTTGTAAATTTCCACCCGATAGAAATTGACTTTTTAATTCAACATTGTCTGTATTTACTGAGAAATCAGATAATATTTTTTTTGAATGCTCTTTAATTTTTCTTTCATTTACCAAACCTTTTTCAAAAAAATTTGATGACTTGAAATTATTTAAAGCTACATTTTCATATATTTTTAATTCAGGTACAGCTGCTTGAGATATTCTATCTTCAGGAGAAAAAGCCATTAAATACTCTCGTCGTTGTTTTGGATTTAGTTTAGCAATTTCCTTATTTCGAAAAATGATTGATGTATCAGGTGTAATTATTTCCCCACTCAAAATTTGAAAGAGTTCGTTTTGCCCATTGCCAGAAATACCTGCTATACCTAAACATTCTCCTTTCTTTACAGAAAAATTTAGATTAACTAAATTTGTTTCAAAAGGATCATCGCTATAAAAATTTAAATGTTTTACTTTAAATATCTCATCTTTATTTTTGGAAATATTTATTTTTTTCTTAATTTTCGCTAGTTTTTGACCAACCATCTTATTTGCAAGAGTTTCAACTCTTTCATTTTGTGTTTGGCTAACCGATACAACCTTACCTTTTCGCATTACAGCAACCTCATCACATAAAGACAAAACTTCTTTTAACTTGTGAGTTATGTAAATAATTAATATTCCTTCATCGCAGAATTTTTTTAAAGATATAAATAATTCCTCTGTTTCCTGCTCAGTCAAAACAGATGTAGGCTCGTCCATGATTAGAACTTTAGGGCTTCTTAAAAGACATCTTATAATCTCAACTTTTTGCTTTTGCCCTGCTGATAAATTTAATACAGGAACGTCAAGGTCAATACTAAAGTTATATTTTTTTAATATTTCATTTATTCTTACCCTTAAACTTTTGTTATCTTCTGTTGCATCTATACTTAAGTTTTCAAATACTGATAAAGTTTCAAATAAATTGAAATGCTGAAAAACCATTCCAATTTTATTTTTCTTGGCATCGAGTGGAGAACTTAATTTTAAATTTTTTTCATTTAAAAAAACCTCACCATTATCTGGGCTTACTACACCAGACAAAATTTTTACCAATGTAGATTTTCCAGCTCCGTTCTCTCCTAATAGTGCGTATATTTTTCCACTTTTAAATTGAAGAGATACATTATCATTAGCTATACATCCTGGATATATTTTTGATATATTTGATATTCTTAAGTCTGTTGCCATAGCATTTCTTTAATATAATAAATCAATTACTCAATAATCTTTAAAATTTCCTATCTTTTCAAATTTGTATTAAATTCAAACAATTTAATGAAAGTTTTGAACAAATTGTTAACATAATTCAACTTTAGGTATGTATTAATGATTATTGCTTTTAAAAATAATACTTTATCAAAAAAATTTATTGCTCTGTTTATCACATTAACAATAATTTTTTTAACTGGATGCCAAACAATTAAAAAGAAATCTGATGAGGTGGCTGAAAAAGAGAATGAAAAATTTGGTCAATTCGTTGGAAAAGAAGTTAATGAGATGAGATTAGAATTAGGCTCACCTTCAGAAGATTTTGTCAATGAACTTGGAAATGAAATGCTTATCTACAAAACAAAAAAATATGGAATTCCTTGTGAAAGAAAATTTGAGGTGAATGCATCAGGGGTTATTATCGGATTTAGCTCTAGTGGATGTATTTAGTCTTGTGGGGACTAGCCCCACAAGCAAGGTACTTATTTAATTTCAATAAGTTTCTTTTTTTTATGTTCCGGGATAATCCTTTCACATGCGATTGTTAAAAGACCATCTTTTAACTCTGCACCATTCACTTTTACATCATCTGCAATTGTAAATGATCTCGCAAATTGTCTTTGTGATATACCTTTGTGGATTATCTCTCCATCTTGGTTTTTGTTTTCACTTCTATCAACTTGTTTAGTTCTTACAGTTAATAGATTATCTTCAAACTCTACCTCAACATCTTTTTTGCTAAAACCAGCTAAAGCAACCTCAATTGAGTAGTTATCTTTGCCAGTTCTTCTTATGTTGTAAGGCGGGTAGTTTGATTGCATACTTAAACCACCATTGCCCAACATACTTTCGAATTGGTCAAACATATCGTCAAAACCAATTGAGAAAGGCCGAAGTGAGTTGAAAATTGATAGATCCTTACTTGTCATATTATCCTCCTTTAATTAAGCAAGTTTATTTATTGCTAGCCCCATTAGGCGACTAACCGAATTGATATGGTAATTAATTTTGATATTTCAAGATCAAGTATTTAATTTTCCAGCTATTTTCAAAGCGAATGCGTAGTCAACTGCAATCTCCTCAATTGCTCCATCTCTTCCAGATTTTCCTCCATGACCTGCATTCATTTCTGTTTTTAATAAAAGTAAATTGTTATCCGTTTTGTAATCCCTTAATTTTGCAGTAAATTTTGCTGGCTCATCAAATAATACCCTGTTATCACTTAGACTTGTTGTTATCAAAATGTTTGGGTAATCCATCTTTTTAATATTGTTATAAGGTGCATATGAAAATATGTAATCAAAGTGTTCTTTTTTATCTTTAGCATTTCCAAATTCATCAAATTCGCCAACTGTTAATGGTAACGAGTGGTCTAAGTTCGTGGTCAACGAGTCAACGAAAGGAACTGCCATAACAATACCCAAAAATAAATCAGGCGCTTGGTTAACAGCGGCTCCCATTAAAAGACCTCCAGCAGATCCACCCATTCCAATAATATTACCTTTAGACGTAAACTTTTTTTCAATTAAAAAATTTGCAGAAGCAATGTAATCTTCAAATGTATTTTTCTTGTTTAATAATTTTCCTTCTTTCCACCATTTCATTCCTTTTTCCATACCGCCTCTAATATGAGAAGTTACCCATATAATATCTCGCTCTATTAAACTTATTCTTGTTGAAGAAAAGCTTGGTGACATAGAACTACCGTAAGATCCATACCCATATAATAATAATTTTGCAGATCCATCTAATTTAGTTTTTTTATGTCTTGTTATAGTTATAGGAACCATTCTTCCGTCATGAGAGGTACACTCTAATCTTTCAACTATGTAGTCATCAGAATTATGGCCACTAGGAATCTCTTGTTCTTTAACTAATTTTTTCTCCTTTGTTTTAAGATTGTATAGGTAAGTCCTTCCAGGAGTTTTTGGTGATGAATATGACAAATAAACGGTATCAGTATTTCTATCTCTTTGGGTTAACGAAACACCAGGAACGATAACTTTTTCATCTGAAAAAAATATTTCTTCTTCTTCATCATTTTTTGGATTTCTTAATATTAATTTTGATAATGCATTTGAAGTTTCAGATCTTATAATCCAATCATTTAAAAAAATTAATCCTCCAATTAAAACTTCTTCTCGTGCAGGTATAAATGTTTCCCACTCCTTTTTTTCTAAATCATTTGTCTTTTCGATCTTAAAATCTTCTGCATCTTCATTTGTATGTTTGTAAAAATTACCATTCCATGAATTGACCGAATATATTATCCCTCTTTTTCTTTTATCAATTAGTTTTGGTTTTGGAATTATTTCATCTGCTTTAAAATAATACTGTTCGGACGTATTATGATCAGATGATGTAATAAAAAAATACTTTTCGTCAGAGCTAAGACCTATTCCTACAGTAAATGCTTCACTTTCTTCTTTAAATATAGGAATATCTTTACTAGTAGGAGTTCCAATTTCATGCCTGTAAATTTCTCTTGGTCTGTGATTATCATCAAGCTTAGAGTAAAAAATATATTTGTCATCTAAGCTAAATGTTATTCCACCACTTGTATTTTCAATTTTTTCACCAACTTGCTCTCGACTTTTAATATCTCTTATATGTATGGTGTAATATTCAGACCCTTTTAAATCTAATGAATAAGCTAGTAATTTATCATTATAGCTAACTTCTAAGTCTCCAAGCCCAAAATATTCTGTT